>QXZO01000197.1 GCA_009886305.1 Betaproteobacteria bacterium | reverse complement strand
AAGTCATATTAGTTATAGATGCAAATACCGGTCAAAATGCAATTGAACAGGTAAAATCATTCGATAAAGCTTTAGGTGTGGACAGTATTGTTTTAACGAAGCTCGATGGAACAGCAAAAGGTGGTTGCCTATTCGGAGTTGCTGAATACAGAGAGATTCCAATAAAGTATGTCGGCATTGGTGAAGGCATCGATGATCTAATGCCTTTTTCAGCAAAGGACTTTATTGACGCCATGTTCGAAGAATAGGTAACAATATCAGCGAAAAAACATATGATACAAACTGAAAACCTTTCTAAGCGATACCCCGGGGGCCACCAAGCTCTCAAAAATGTATCGATTTCCATCCGGGAGGGAGAAATGGTTTTCCTCACAGGTCATTCAGGGGCTGGGAAGTCAACGTTAATGAAGCTGATGGGTGGGATTGAAAAATCCACGAGCGGTTCAGTGGCTATTAACGGCACCAAACTATCATCATTAAATCGTTCAGCATTACCTTACCTCAGACGTAACTTCGGATTCGTTTTTCAAGATCATAAACTTCTGATTGACCGTAACGTTTTTCACAATGTAGCGCTCCCACTATTGATTTCTGGCTTCTCGAAATCAGAAATAACGACGAGGGTCAGAGCCGCGCTAGATAAGGTCGGATTGCTCGAAAAGGAGAGTCTTAACCCTCTGACCCTATCTGGCGGAGAGCAGCAACGTTTATGTATAGCACGTGCGGTTGTGAACAAACCAGCGATCTTGCTTGCCGATGAACCAACAGGGAATCTAGATCCAGGTTATGCCGCTGACATTGTGGCGATGTTCCGTGCCTTTAACCGCGTAGGTGTGACTGTAGTGATTGCCACGCATGATCCGGCTATGATCCAAGGGTTGGGTGCAAGGGTCATTGAGCTCAAGCAAGGAGAACTCTTAGCATGAATTGGTTTTATTTAAGGTTTAGTGCTTTTAACGACAGTATTTTTAGGCTTCTCAAACATCCCGTAACTTCGACATTACACATACTAGGGATGGGTATTGCGTTGTCGATCCCTATGGGATGTTACATGTTACTAGATGGCGCGGATCAATTTGCCAGGAAATTAAATAACACCAGTCAACTGAATGTATTTTTAGCAGCCGATTCCTCAAATGAAACAATAAAAATCGCTGAAAAACAGCTCACCGAACTATTCGACGGTGAGATTACCTTTATTGATCAAGACAAGGGGCTTAAAGAGTTATCAAAAAACTTAGAATTTAGCGAGTTGGTCAAAAATCTAGATACAAATCCAATTCCTCATCTATTTGTACTTACGCCAAAAAAAAATGACGCTAGTATATTGATCGGCATAGCTCAGACTATAGAAAGTTGGACTTTTGTGGAGGAAGTGCGTTTCGATGCCAAATGGGCCTTAAAACTGGAGTCCTTTGTCGATGTATCGAAAATTCTCGTTATATTGATTGTACTTCTCATAGGACTCGGGTTTGTAGCTAGCATTTTCACGACCATACAACTGCAAATTACAATCCGTAAGGACGAAATCGAAGTCGCGAGACTTGTAGGAGCAACTGGACGTTTTATACGGCGTCCTTTTCTCTACTATGGGTTCATACAAGGATTGCTCGGTGGCTTATGTGCCGTTTTAATTATTTTCTTAGGTATAAAATTCGGACTTAGTGCGATTCAGCCGATGCTTGAACCACTAGGATTTTATATCCGCGACCCCGACGTCGTCACCCTAAGTTCTCCCCTGATTTTTAGCGTAAGCCTTAGCCTCTTAGGTGCTTGGCTTTCATCAAATAACCACCTCAAAAAAATTGATTATTAACAATATCTTAAGCCGCCACGCAGAACTTTCATGACGTCTGGCACTCAACTGACGAGAGTGCTAAAATAGTGTTTACGGAGAGAAGATATGACAAACGCGCTTACATCATTATCATTACCACCAATAGCAAGCCTGGATCTATATATCCAGGCGGTTAACCGCATCCCCTTGTTGACGGCGGAGGAAGAATCTCGTCTGGCCAAAAAGCTGAAAGAAGAGGAAGACCTTGAGGCTGCTAGGGTGCTAATTATGTCGCATTTGCGTTTAGTAGTCTCAATTGCGCGTAGATTTAATGGATATGGACTGCCATTTGGAGATTTAATCCAAGAAGGCAATGTAGGGCTCATGAAAGCCGTCAAAAGATACGACTACGAAAATGGTGCTCGGCTCGTTTCATTCGCAGTTCATTGGATAAAAGCCGAAATGCATGAATATGTCCTTAAGAATTGGCGCATCGTTAAGGTTGCGACAACTAAAGCTCAAAGAAAGCTTTTCTTCAATTTAAGAAGTATGAAAGCGAACCTAGACTCTCTTAGCAACAAGGAGATCGCTCGTATATCTGAAGAACTTAACGTTAAAACCAGTGACGTCACTGAAATGGAGACACGCCTTTCGGGCTCAGACTTAGCCCTAGATCCACTGTCGAATAACGAGGAAGATGATTACTCGCCAGCGTCGTACCTACAAAGCGCAAGTTTAGAGCCATCTGAAGTTTTAGAGCAAAAACAAACAGGTGCGGTGCAGAAAGAAGGACTTGCCTCCGCTCTTTCAAATCTTGATGGCAGAAGCAGGGCAATTATTGAAGCTCGATGGCTTAATGGTGATGACCAATCAACGTTACACGAATTAGCTGCTAAGTATGGGGTATCAGCTGAACGAGTACGTCAAATTGAAGCACAGGCAATGAAGAAAATGAAAGTCGCAATGACGCAAGAGAAGTAAATCTAGGTCAACAGATTGATTTATATCTTTCAGATTATGTGTTCGCGTCTATCAGCAAACGTATATCTTTTGTAAGACTCTCAGTGTCAGCCCCGTATGGAACGAAAAGACGCACTTTACCGTTTTTATCGAATACATACGTGCCTGCTGAGTGATCGACTGAATACCTGTCTGGGGTAGACCCTGCCACCTTTTGGTAAATAACCTTAAATTCCTTTGTAACCGTTTCAATCTCATCCGATGTACCCCATAGCCCCAAAAAATCCGGGTTAAACACCTCCATGTATGAGGCAAGGTTTTCCATCTTGTCTCGCTCCGGGTCGACGGTCACAAAGAGCACCTGAACGCTTTGTGCGTCAGTACCCAATGTATTCATCAGCCCATTAAGCTCCGTTAAAGTAGTCGGACAAATATCAGGACAATGCATAAAACCAAAAAATAAAATAACAACCTTGCCCTCAAAGTGGCTCAAATTCACTCGCTTACCATCGTGGCTGGTTAACTCAAAGTCACGAGCAAAATCAGCGCCTGTAATGTCAGTATTAGTAAATCGCATCTGATTCTTAACAGCGTTATCGCAACCAAGAAAAAGAGTAAGTAACAACACGAGGAGCGCGAACTTTAAAGTATTTCGGTTGGAGAAAGACATAAAAAAGCTAAAGAATCAGATAATGGTCAAACAAGAGCGCTAGAAAAATAAGCGATAAATATAAAATTGAATATCTAAACGTAGCCTTTGCAATTTCATCTGTATAGGACTGCCAAATGCGGTAGGAATAGAAAAGAAAAACTAATCCAAGCACAAGCGCCGAAATGCCGTATAACCAGTCGCTCATGCCGACCACAAATGGAAGCAATGAGACCACCAATAAAATGATCGTGTACAAGAAAACATGTAACCGAGTAAACGCAACACCATGCGTCACTGGCAACATAGGGACCTCGGCCTTGGCATATTCCTCACGACGATAAAGGGCCAGAGCCCAAAAGTGTGGTGGAGTCCATGCAAAGATAATCAAAAATAATAATAGCGATTCATGAGTGACCTCGCCGGTAACTGCAGCCCAACCGAGAATAGGCGGCATTGCACCCGATGCTCCCCCAATCACGATATTTTGCGGAGTCAATGGTTTTAGTACCATCGTGTAAATAACGGCATATCCTACGAACGTACCAAGAGTCAACCACATCGTCAGAGGATTGATGAACGCATAAAGCAAGAATAAACCCAGACCACCGACCAGTATTGACACCGAGACAGTTTCAGTAACGCTAACTGCTCCGGTAGGCAATGGTCTTCCTCGGGTACGTGCCATTACCGCATCTATCTTTTGCTCAATTAAGCAATTAACGGCTGCTGCCGCACCCGCTACTAACCAAATACCGATCGACCCGTATATCAAAACCTCCGCTGGCGCGAGGGATGGCTGAGCCAACAGCATTCCAATAAACGCCGTAAAGACGATCAACATTACCACCCTAGGTTTTGTAAGCTTTACATAATCTTCAAAACGGGTATACAAAGATGCGGTTGATGAACTCAAGATAGGAGGTGAGATGAACTCAATTAAAAATTTAAGTTTAACATTTAGCCGACTCTAAGGCAGGTTATCACTAATTAATTTTTTTCCATGCTTTAGAGATCTTTAATAGCTTCTTAACATCTTTTTTCATTAGAGATGGATCGATAGTCAAAGGAAAACGCATCATTAAATTACCAATCTGATCAACTAAATAAATGTAGTCCTCAGCCTCAGATAGGTCGCCAAATGCATTGAGTGCGCGGGCATCAGAAACAGTAATAAATCTAGTTCCGTCATATTCATCGGTTAAGGTGCTCTGAAGCCTACTGCCGACACTAAAATGAATCCGTTCCAATCTATCCTTTTCAGCGCCTTGAGTGAGTCGAATTTGACGCATAAGGTATAGCTTCTTAATACACGCATCGGCACATTCGGACGAATCAATAGAAACAAAGGACCATAAACCATTTAAATCCGAAAATAAAAATACATCATTTTCGATGGACGGAATCTCCAAATCAGAAAGTGGGACTGGTTCAATCAACTCGCCATTATTCACAAACCCATCAGGTTCCCAAAAGTGATAAAGCGCAGTTGAGGCAATAACCGGCATCACGCATATCGTGAGAACGATCCAGGGAGTCCAAGAATTATTTTTTTTAAGCATCGTCTTTTTGTTTGATAAAACCATAGTATATGTATAAGAATAAAATCAGAAAACCAAAAAGTATCCATTGGCCCGCATATGACAAGTGCGTATCTATTCCAAAGCTAGGCTTGGACCAAAGTCGCTCGAATTTGCTCTCAATGCCATCTATCGAATCACTCTGGATAACATAGTCAATCACTCCAATGGAATGGATCGCGCGATATCGAGCTAGATCAAGGTTCTGCCAAACGTCTCCCTCTATGGTTACGTCAGACAACTCCAACGCACCCAAACCGGGCCTAACTGCAGTTCCCGTTACTAAAACAGTGCTTCGAGGGATATCCAAGTCTGGCAACTGGCCCAAGTTTCTCCCGCGAGGGATCCACCCAAGATTTACGAGAACAACAGCATCAGAATTAGTCATCGACAATGGTACCAATACTTCGTAGCCAGCCTGTCCTCTTAGAATACGGTTATCTAGTATCATTCTGTGTGATGAGTCTAGTGTGCCATGCGCTTCTACTTTCTGGAACTCTAATTCCATAGAAGGGTCGAAATCTCTGTTTAAATTTAAGGTATCTCTAGCTTGCATCACAATAAATCTGGACTCTAATTCTCGCTTATAATCAGCCCTCTTAAACTGCCAATAAGCGGCGGATAAGGTTAATCCGAAACCCAAGACGGTGATAATGGTAATACTCCAACTAGGATGTTTCATAATTAAATCCCTCGAATG
>QXZO01000196.1 GCA_009886305.1 Betaproteobacteria bacterium | reverse complement strand
ATGGCGGCGTTATCTTTCTAGACCTACGGGATCGTGAGGGAATAGTACAGGTGGTATTTGACTCTGATGCGGGGGAATTCTTTAACCTAGCTGATAGCGTTCGATCCGAATATGTCTTGAAGGTTACCGGAAAAGTACGAGCGCGCAGTGAAGCGACTGTTAACCCAAATATGGGAACTGGTGAGATCGAAGTTTATGGAACTGAGCTTGAGATTCTTAATACAGCGCAAACTCCTCCATTCCAGTTAGACGAGTTCGTTACTGTTGGTGAGGATGTGCGACTTAAGTACCGCTACATGGATTTACGCCGTAACGAGATGCAAAATAGTTTGAGGTTTCGTTCCAAAATTACCTCATCGATACGTAACTACCTAGTTGATGACGGCTTCTTGGATATTGAAACACCGATTATGACCCGAGCAACGCCTGAAGGGGCTAGAGACTACTTGATTCCTTCGCGTACTCATCCCGGGCAGTTTTTTGCAATGCCTCAGTCACCTCAGCTCTTTAAACAGATGCTGATGGTCGCGGGATTTGATCGCTACTATCAAATCGCAAAATGTTTTAGAGATGAGGATCTCAGAGCTGACCGACAGCCCGAATTTACTCAAATTGATATTGAAGCTTCTTTCATAGATGAAGAAGACATTATGTCCACAACTGAAGCGATGGTGAGTGGCTTATTCCACGAGCATATGGGTGTAGAGTTTTCTTCTTTCCCCAGAATTACCTATGCGGAAGCAATGCAACGCTATGGATCAGATAAACCTGACCTTCGAATTCCGCTTGAATTGGTAGAGATCAAAGATTTACTTAAGGATATAGAGTTTAAAGTATTTGCTGGGCCAGCTAATGACCCGTCGTGCAGAGTTACAGCACTTAAAGTCCCAGGGGGAGTTGAAATATCTCGCAAACAAATTGATGATTATACTAAGTTCGTCAGTATCTATGGGGCTAAGGGGCTAGCTTGGATTAAAGTCAATGCTCTGGAAGAAGGTATTGATGGTCTTCAATCTCCGATAATTAAATTCCTTGGTGATGAAGTTACCCTAGCAATCATGGATCGACTTGAAGCTGCCAATGGCGACATTGTTTTCTTTGGAGCCGATAAGTTTTCGATAGTGTCTGAGGCTCTTGGTGCACTGCGGTGCAAAGTCGGCGAGGATTTAAGTCTTTATACTTGTGATTGGGCTCCTCTATGGGTAATAGAATTCCCAATGTTTGAAACTACCGATTCCGGTGCTTTGACTCCGTTACACCATCCCTTTACTGCGCCGTCATGCTCTGTTGAAGAGCTAAAAAATGACCCAGCTAATGCTCTCTCTAGAGCCTATGACATGGTACTTAATGGAGTGGAACTTGGGGGTGGATCTATTCGTATTCATGATCAAGACATGCAAGCGGTGGTTTTTGAAGTGCTAGGCATTGAGCCGGCGGAACAACGTGAAAAGTTCGGTTTCTTGTTAGATGCACTGAAGTTTGGTGCTCCACCTCATGGGGGTGTGGCATTTGGACTGGATCGTCTGATTATGTTGATGGTTGGAGCGGACTCGATTCGAGATGTTATCGCATTTCCCAAGACTCAATCTGCAGCGTGCTTACTGACAGATGCGCCGGGAGATGTGGACTCAGAGCAGTTGCGAGAGCTAAACATTCGCCTGCGTAAGAAAGACGGTTAAGGCGACTAAAAAACAATGGCAGGGCACAGTAAATGGGCCAATATCAAGCATCGCAAGGCAGCTCAGGATGCCAAGCGAGGTAAGGTATTTACTAAGCTCATCAGAGAGCTGGTTGTTGCGGCTAAGGCTGGAGGTCCCAATGTAGAGGATAATCCTCGCCTTAGGACGGCAGTGGATAAAGCGCTCGGTTCGAATATGAAGCGCGATACTGTTGATAAGGCAATTGCCAGAGGGGTCGGTGCTGGAGAGGGCGATAATTACGACGAAATAACTTATGAAGGTTATGCCCCTGGCGGCGTTGCGGTCTTAGTTGAGTGCATGACTGACAATCGTAATCGTACCGTAAGTGATGTCAGGCATGGGCTGACCAAGCGTGGTGGAAACCTAGGGACAGATGGTTCCGTTGCTTACTTATTTCGGCGTATTGGGCAATTTAGCTATGAGCCAGGGGTTGATGAGGTTGGCTTAATGGATGCGGCGTTGGAGGCAGGTGCTGAAGATATAAAATTCAACGGTGATGGTTCTGTTGATGTAGAGGTGAACTGGGAAGAGTTTTTAAGCATAAAGGATGCGCTGACAGCATCGGGCTTTAAGCCAATACATGCAGAAATTGTTATGACAGCTGATATTACTGTTACGCTTGATAAGGGCAGTGCAGAAAAGCTTCTTGGACTTGTTGATGCATTAGAAGATTTGGACGATGTGCAAAATGTTTATACTAATGCAGACATCCCTGAAGATGTGTTGATGCAGATTTGAGATTGATTAACAGTTCAAAAAATTTAAAGGTAAGTAACAAATGTAATAAAAACGTCGTTTTATACAAGCGGCAATAAATACTCAAACGAGTAATCATTAAAAGAGGTGGTACCGATGAAAGTTATAAAAAAGACTAAGGATTATGTTGTATATCAGAAAGGCTCTGGCCGTTACGCGGTAAAAGACGCCGAAAGAAATTGGGTAAATGCTGATGAAAAGATTAAAATTTTGTTAGCTGAAGGTTTGATTAAAGCGGTGATGCCGGCTGCCCCGGTTGTTGGTGAGGAGCCAGTAGAAGAGGTTACCGCTGTTGAAGAAGCCCCTGTTGAAGAAGCTCCTGTTGAAGAAGCTCCT
>QXZO01000195.1 GCA_009886305.1 Betaproteobacteria bacterium | reverse complement strand
AGTCGGCGTGGGTCTTGAACTGAGTTCTAAATGGACTAACGATAATCCTTGGTGGAGACAGGCTGAAGAAGCTTTAATTGAAAGAGTTGAACCGGATGTTGTTAATGATTATCACACTTACGAATGGATACTTCCAGAATGGACACTGATCGTTAAGGATAAATTTAACGATCAGGAGATGGAGCAATTGGTTGCGCATTTCAAGACCAATATTGGTATGAAACAAGCATCCGTGATTGATCATGGTATCGCTAGACAGGTGATGATGAGTTTGACGTTTTCAGGCAAATTGAAATCGCCCCTAAAACACTTACATGATGACCTAGAGTCGATGCAAGAAACTTATCATCGTGAAGAGAAAAACATGCAGTTTGTTACTACTGATCTTGACGGTGCAGCCGCTCAAACATTTGCGTTATCCCATCTTGGGAAAGAACATTTCACTACGCTCATTATCAGTGTGACAGGACGGATCAACGAAGAGTTGGATCATTTATCTCTAAAGTCAGAAATGTTGACTTTAGAGCACGCACAAGCAATTGATTCATATGTTTCTGGTTTTTTACAAGATTACTGATGTTGAACTTAGTTAATGGGCTATTACTCAAATGATTGAGACAGATCGATTGGTGTCACCCGGTTCTCCAGCGGTCATGCCAGAGGATAGAGTTGAGAGGGCCTTGCGTCCGAGCCGTTTTGATGAGTACGTGGGCCAAGAAAAAATTCGTGGACAGTTAAGCGTTTTTATACAGGCCGCAGTTGGTCGCCAGGAGCCTCTAGATCATGTTCTATTATTTGGTCCTCCTGGCTTGGGGAAAACAACTTTAGCTCATATTATTGGCCGAGAAATGGGTGTCAACGTACGACAAACTTCCGGTCCAGTGATTGAGAAAGCTGGAGATCTTGCTGCTTTACTGACCAATTTAGAGTCCAACGATGTTCTATTTATTGACGAGATACACCGCTTGTCTCCAGCTGTCGAAGAGATCCTCTATCCAGCGTTGGAAGATTATCAGTTGGATATTATGATTGGAGAAGGGCCGGCGGCGCGTTCGGTGAAGCTTGATTTGCCGCCTTTTACTTTGATAGGCGCTACAACAAGGGCAGGGATGTTGACCAACCCTTTACGTGACCGTTTCGGTATTGTTTCCAGGTTGGAGTTTTATACACCCGATGAACTTACTAAAATCATAAAAAGGTCTGCAGAACTATTAAAAACAGAAATTGATGAGGATGGTGCGCGAGAAATTGCATCAAGGTCGCGGGGAACACCTAGGATAGCCAACCGTCTATTAAGACGAGTGAGAGATTTCGCAGACGTCAAATTTCAGGGAAAAATTGATCAAGCCGTTGCCGATGAAGCGTTAATGAGTTTGGATGTCGACGGCCGAGGCTTAGACATCATGGATCGTAAACTACTTGAGGCGATCATTTATCGTTTTGCTGGAGGTCCGGTTGGTGTGGATAATCTTGCTGCAGCGATCGGGGAGTCTCGCGATACCATTGAGGATGTTATCGAACCATTTTTAATTCAAGAGGGTTATCTGCAAAGGACTCCTCGCGGACGTTTGGCTACGCCAAGAGCATTCAGTCATTTCGGGCTTGAAGCGGAATCGTCCAAAGAGTCAGATTTATTCAAGGAGCTGTAATTATTTTTGCAGTAACAGCACGTATTTATTATCAGGATACCGACGCGGGTGGTGTGGTTTATCATTCACGTTACTTGGATTTTTTTGAGCGAGCCCGAGCTGATTGGCTTCGTCACCTGGGATTTGAGTCTTCAAGGCTGGTTAAGGATTTTGGGGTTATTTTGGTTGTTCGAAAGGTGGCGCTTCGTTATCATTATCCTGCGCGTATGGACGACGAAGTTGAGGTTTCTGTAGACGCTGTAGATGTAAAACGAGCTCAGGTAACAATAGTGCAATCTGTCCGTAGCAATGGGTTGATGCTTGTAGATGCAAATGTAAATTTGGCATCAATTCATGTGGATAAATTTGTACCTGTTAGATTTCCAGAATCGCTTAAGGAAGCGTTACAACATTATGTTTAAATCTTTACACCAAACGAAAGGTCTTTCATGCCTGTGAGCATATCGGAGAACATGTCTTTTTGGTCGCTGATCGTTAACGCCAGTATTCTGGTTCAATTGGTGATGGTCGCGCTTCTCGCGATGTCGCTGATTTCTTGGTGGTATATCTTTTTAAAGCGTGAAATTTTTAAGGATGCATTGCGTAGTGCTAAGACTTTTGAAAATTATTTCTCTTCGGTGAATGACCCCGGAAGTCTATATCAGCACTCGCGTGCGAGTAAATCGCGCGGGGCACTAGACCGAATTTTTGAGTCCGCACTCCGAGAGTTTACAAAATTGAATCAAACGGGGATGTCTTTGCCGACTGTTATGGACGGTACTAGAAGGGCTATGAATGCACAATATCAGCGAGAATTGGATCGATTAGAGATGCATTTATCATTTCTCGCGACCGTTGGGTCTGTGAGCCCGTACGTCGGTCTTTTTGGAACAGTATGGGGAATCATGAATGCATTTCGTGGGTTGGCAAATGTCGGGCAGGCAACGCTTGCCCAGGTGGCGCCGGGAATCGCGGAGGCTTTGATCGCGACTGCGATGGGTCTTTTTGCAGCAATACCGGCCGTTCTCGCTTATAACCAATATGTACGGGATATAGAGCGTTTAACAGCTCGCTATGAAAGCAATATGGAAGAGATATCAAATTTGCTACAGCGTTCCGTAACGGTCAGTTAACGCAATTGGGTCTTTACAATTATTTGGTGATGTAATGGCTAAAAGACAGCGTAAATTAATGAATCAAATGAATGTCGTGCCCTACATCGATGTGATGCTGGTATTGCTCGTCATATTCATGGTTACTGCGCCCATGTTGAACCCAGGTGTTGTTGAATTGCCTAGTGTTGGAAAATCATCTCAAGTCCCAATCAGGCCGCTTGAGGTGATTATCAAGGCTGGTGGTGATTATGCTTATGTAGATCGGGAAAATTCAAAGGCATCAAGAGTTGTGGGTTGGAGTGAGCTTTTGGCTGTAGTGACAAAAAAACAAGAGTCTAATCCAAATCAGCCCATCTTAATATCAGCTGATAAAAGCGTTCGCTATGAGCAAGTAATGGACATGATGGATGTGCTGCAGAAAATGAATGTCCAGCGTGTGGGCCTCATGGTAACCCCTAAGGATTAAATGTCACGTGGGATGAAAAACTCTCGAATTAAGTCGGGTTTTCTGTCCGTCCTCATACATGTTGTTTTATTTTTATTCTTGGTGGTCAGTCTGGACTGGAATCATCGGGCTCCAGAGCCAGTGATGGTGGAGTTATGGTCGGCAGAAGTGAAGGCAGAGGTAAGTCCATCTATCACGGACACAAAGTCAGAGCCTAAACCAGAGCCTAAACCAGAGCCTAAACCAGAGCCTAAACCAGAGCC
>QXZO01000194.1:941-10131 GCA_009886305.1 Betaproteobacteria bacterium | reverse complement strand
CATGCTGTACAACATGCAGTTGTGATTGAGAATCGTTTTTTCATCTACAAAGTCAAATGGATGACCTGGAAGACGGATTTCCTCGTAAATTGTCTCCACTCCCTCAGGAGCTAAAATTCTTCTAATTAACCATCCGGTAGACCCTGCAGCCACAGACAAGTTCGCAGCAGATTCTTCGTCCAACTTAATTCTCCAAAAATCAATTAAATCAGCATCAACATCAACAAGAGGTCCGGTGTCAGGGGCTAACCTAAGAAATGGAAATTTGGTAGGTTCATTCAGATGGGACGCAACAAAGGTTCCTTTACCCTGATGGCGCACGACTAATTTTTGCGATGCGAGTTCAGAAATTGCCTTTCTGACGGTACCTTGGCTAACTTTATAACGTTGAGCTAACTCAATTTCACTCGGTATGGGTTGCCCTGGAGCCCACTCTCCGGTAACTAATGCATCCGTTATTAACCGCTTTATTTGGCGATATAGAGGGACATAGCCGGTATTGGTTTCGGTTAAAAGCTCCATGATGCTCCCATTCTATTCTCAATCGAAAGATTTATCTACAAGAATCTTCTTAGGTCTTATGTCTTATATAAGACCTATTGACTTGAGTTGATTGTAAGAGGTAAAATCAAGACTATTAAAAACCCTTAAGTAGCCCCCGTAATCATCGAGCTGACCATCTGCAAAGCCACGACTAATCGGCCTGCACTTCAGACGCTGACCAGTGAGGCACCGGGGCAAGAAGGTTAATTTCAACATCAAACATAAAGGGGATCATAAGATAATGAAGAAGCCCGTAAGAGTTGCCGTAACAGGCGCAGCAGGTCAAATTGGTTACAGCCTCCTATTTCGAATAGCCTCAGGCGAAATGCTGGGAAAAGACCAACCCGTTATTCTCCAGCTATTAGAAATCACACCCGCGCTTAATGCCCTTAAAGGTGTCGTGATGGAGCTCGAAGACTGTGCATTCCCTCTATTAGCAGGCCTTGTCCAATCTGACGATCCTAAAATAGCGTTCAAAAATGCTGATATTGCTCTACTCGTAGGCGCTCGCCCACGTTCTAAAGGAATGGAAAGGAAAGATCTTATAGAAGCCAACGGGGCAATATTTACAGGGCAAGGTCAAGCTCTTAACGAAGTTGCCAGTAGAGATGTCAAGGTTCTTGTAGTGGGTAATCCCGCAAATACGAACGCTTACATAGCCATGAAAAGTGCACCTGACCTCCCGAGTCGGAATTTCACAGCCATGTTAAGACTAGACCACAATCGCGCCCTTTCACAACTATCTTCAAAAACTAAAACGAGCGTTGACAGCATTAAAAAATTAGTCGTTTGGGGTAATCATTCACCCACCATGTATCCAGACTATCGATTCGCGAGCATTGATGGGAAATCTGCACCAGAGGTCATCAGTGACCAAGATTGGTATGAGAATAAATTTATATCTACGGTCGGAAAAAGAGGCGCTGCAATTATCGAGGCAAGAGGGCTCTCCTCAGCCGCTTCCGCGGCTTCGGCTGCAATCGACCACATAAGAGACTGGGTCCTCGGCTCGAATGGGGAATGGACAACGATGGGCGTCCCCTCCGATGGCTCTTACGGGATCCCAAAAGGCGTCATCTACGGATTTCCCACGATCTGCGCAAATGGTGACTATCAAATCATCAAAGATTTAGAGATAGATGAATTTAGTCGGTCAAAAATGAATATTACGCTCCAAGAGCTTGAGGAAGAGCGCAGTGCGGTCAGCCACTTACTCCGTTGAATCGATCGATAATGACCCATCCCAATAATGTTCTATTTCAGACGGGATCAGCGTTACCGTTAATTCCAGCTTGCGAACATTTCGCTGGCAATGAAAAATTCATTCGTAAGGCCGTCGCTTTACAGCTGTCGTTGAAGGTGCAGTTCGACGTGACATGCGACTGCGAGGATGGCGCGCCTACCGGACAAGAGCATGAACACGCTCTCATGGTCGGAAAATTAATGGCGGAATTAAGCAGTTCAAAAAACCGACTTGGGGTTCGCATTCATGATCCGAGGCATCAAGCTTGTCACGATGATGTTGATATATTGATAACAGAAGCCGGACAAAATATATCTTACCTGACCATTCCGAAGCCGTTGGGATACGATGATGCAGTTCGTACCGTGGAATATATACATAATGTAGCAGCGAAGAGCGGAGTGCCTACCCCCCCCATTCACATTCTGATCGAAACACAAAGCGCACTCAGTGAAGTTTTTCAAATTGCAAGTATCGCAGGACTACAAGGACTTACATTTGGATTACTAGATTTTGTTAGTGACCATCAAGGAGCTGTTCCCGCATCAGCAATGCGATCACCAAACCAATTCGCTCATCAATTGATATCTCGTGCTAAAACTGAGGTAGGCGCTGCAGCACTTCGATATGGGCTTATTGCAACACATAATCCGTGCCTTGAAATACAAGACCGATCCGTAGCTTTTAATGATGCAAAAACGGCACGGGACAGCTATGGTTACATGCGAATGTATAGCATCCATCCCTCACAAATCGAATCGATTATCAGCGGCATGCAACCGAGCGAGGATGAAATTGAAACTGCCGGCGAAATACTCTTAGCAGCTCAAGCAGCAGATTGGGGACCAATCTCACACAGAAATGAAATGCATGATAGAGCAAGCTACCGATATTTTTGGAATTTACTTCAGCGCGCCCACGTAAATGGAACCCCCATCAGCACGGAGGCTAAAAACTCATTTTTTCAATAAATTTTTTAAGGAATAATCATGACGATCTCGTCTCAAGGAAAAAAATTTAGAGAGGCCGTTCAAACAGAACAGCCCCTGCAAATCATAGGTGCGATTAACGCGTATCACGCAAGACTCGCTGAACAAACCGGATATAAGGCAATTTACTTATCGGGCGGCGGCGTTGCAGCGGGGTCTCTAGGTATTCCCGACTTGGGAATTTCATCACTAGATGATGTGCTCACCGATGTTAGACGGATTACTGACGTTTGTTCTCTACCACTACTTGTGGACGTTGACACTGGATTTGGTGGAGCATTTAATATAGCTAGAACCATAAAATCCTTAATTAAATTTGGTGCTGGTGCAATGCACATCGAAGACCAAGTTCAAAGTAAACGTTGCGGGCACAGACCAAATAAAGAAATTGTTTCCAAAGATGAATTCACAGATCGAATTAAAGCAGCAGCAGATGCCCGCACTGACTCAGATTTTGTCATTATGGCTCGCACCGACGCCCTTGCGGTTGAAGGCTTGGATGCAGCAATTGATCGAGCCTGCGCATGTGTTGAGGCCGGGGCAGATATGATATTCCCTGAAGCAATGACGGAACTTGGCATGTACCAAAAGTTTTCTGATGCAGTGAAAGTTCCTGTACTCGCCAATATCACCGAGTTTGGTCACACCCCCCTCTTTACAGTAGACGAATTACGTTCCGTCAATGTAGGACTTGTACTTTATCCGTTGTCCGCATTCAGGGCCATGAACCAAGCCGCACTGAATGTTTATGAGACTGTGCGCCAAGAAGGCACTCAAAAATCAGTACTCGACACCATGCAAACTAGAGCGGCACTGTACAACCACCTTGACTACCATAAATATGAAGAAAAATTAGATGATCTTTTTGCAAAGGAAAAACAATCATGAGCAATAAAGTGGAACACAAACCAAAACCAAAAAAATCAGTAGCGTTGTCTGGCGTTCCAGCCGGAAATACCGCATTGTGCACTGTGGGCCGAACCGGTAATGACCTCCATTACAGAGGTTATGACATATTGGATTTTGCGGGAAATGCGGAATTTGAAGAAATCGCCTACCTATTGGTCCACGAGAAGCTACCGACAGTTGCCGAACTCAAGAACTATAAATTAAAATTAAAAGCACTTCGTGGATTACCGAATAATGTGAAAGCAGTACTTGAGTGGCTACCTGCCTCAGCGCATCCGATGGATGTTCTAAGAACTGGTTGCTCTGCACTCGGAACAGTATTGCCAGAAAAAGAAGATCACAACATATCAGGAGCGCGCGATATCGCTGACCGGCTGATGGCTTCCTTCGGCTCGATGCTTTTATACTGGTATCACTGGAGTCACAATGGCCGTCGAATTGAAACCGAGACCGATGATGACTCGATAGGCGGTCATTTCTTACACTTACTACATGGGAAAGAGCCGTCCGAATCATGGGTAAGAGCAATGCACACATCTTTGATTCTCTACGCAGAACATGAATTTAATGCGTCAACATTCACGGGACGCGTTATAGCAGGCACATCTTCGGACTTGTATTCATCAATCACTGGCGCAATCGGCGCACTCAGGGGTCCAAAACACGGTGGCGCAAATGAAGTGGCTTATGAAATCCAACAGCGTTACCACGGGCCAAAAGATGCCGAAGAGGACATAAAACAGAGAATAGCCAACAAGGAAATTGTGATTGGATTCGGACATCCGGTTTACACAATAAGCGACCCTCGGAACGAGGTGATCAAAGAAGTTTCGCGTAAGCTATGCAAAGAAACTGGAAACATGAACCTATTTAACATCGCGGCACGTATCGAAACTGTCATGTGGGATCAAAAGAAAATGTTTCCTAACCTAGACTGGTTCTCGGCTGTCAGCTACAACCAGATGGGCATTCCAACTTCTATGTTTACACCCCTATTTGTAATCGCCAGGACATCTGGATGGGCAGCGCACGTTATGGAGCAAAGAATTGATGGAAAAATCATTCGACCAAGCGCGAACTACACTGGGCAAGAAAACTTGAAATGGACTGCTATAGCAAAACGAAAATAAATCCATGTCTTTAGTCTTTCATGTTCGAGAATATTTTTATTTCAACACAATTTAAACAGGAACCATTAATTCATGTCTGCACATATTTCAAACGTTCGACCAAAACCAGATAAAGTGATAGTCGACATCGCAAAATACGCATCTAAAAAAACCATAACAAGTAAACAAGCGTATGAAACTGCGCGATATTGTTTAATGGACACCCTAGGCTGCGGCTTAGAAGCACTCGAATATCCAGCATGTAACAAATTATTAGGTCCAGTCGTACCAGGCACTATCGTTCCAAACGGCGCGAAGGTCCCAGGGACCCAATTTCAGCTAGATCCAATTCAAGCCGCCTTCAACATAGGCGCTATGATTCGTTGGCTGGATTTTAATGATACTTGGCTCGCTGCAGAATGGGGGCACCCCTCAGACAATTTAGGGGGCATACTCGCTACGGCGGATTGGCTCTCAAGAAACGCAGTATCATCAGGCAAGAAGCCGCTAAAAATGCAAGACGTGCTAACAGCAATGATAAAAGCACATGAAATCCAAGGCTGTCTCGCGATTGAAAACAGCTTTAACAAGGTCGGCCTTGATCATGTAGTGCTAGTAAAAGTAGCATCTACAGCAGTAGTAGCAAGCATGATGGGTTTAAGTCAAGATGAGATAATCAATGCAGTTTCACTTGCTTGGGTCGATGGGCAATCTCTTAGAACCTATCGTCACGCACCCAACACAGGTTCTCGTAAAAGTTGGGCGGCAGGAGATGCGACTAGTAGAGCTGTCAGGCTGGCGCTAATCGCAAAAACTGGTGAGATGGGCTACCCCTCGGTGCTTAGCGCAAAAACTTGGGGGTTCTATGACGTGCTATTTGGAGGCAAGGAGTTTAAATTCCAGCGCTCATATGGAAGTTATGTCATGGAAAACGTATTGTTTAAAATCTCGTTTCCTGCAGAGTTTCACTCTCAAACCGCAGTTGAAAGTGCAATGAAAATTCATGACTTACTCAAGAAAGAGGGGCGAAACGCAGACGATATTAAAAAAATCACAATCAGAACGCATGAAGCCTGCATTCGCATAATCGACAAAAAAGGTCCTCTAAACAACCCCGCAGATAGAGATCACTGTATTCAGTACATGGTGGCCGTCCCTATTCTGCACGGCAGACTTACAGCATCTGACTATGAGGACAGCATCGCTTCTGACCCACGCATAGACAAACTTCGTGACAAAATTGTATGCGTCGAAGATAAGAGATTCACTAAGGACTATCACGATCCAAAAAAACGCTCTATCGCAAATGCATTAACCGTCGAATTTAAAGATGGAAAAAAAATAAAGGAAATTGTTTGTGAGTACCCTATTGGACACAAGCTTCGAAGAAAAGAAGGGATGCCCGTATTGGTTGAAAAATTCAAAACGAATCTAGCTAGAAAATTTCCTGTAAAGCAGCAAAAAGCTATACTCGATCTTTGCTCAAACAGCAAAAAATTAGCGGATACACCTGTTCATGAGTTTGTGGACATGTTCGTTATATAAGTTGCTCGTTCAACAAAGTCTATTTGGCACTTATGGTCAGTGCCAAATAGACTATTAATTTTTTCCAGACTTTGAGGCTCTAAACCAATGGCACACAACCTATTCAATTCGCGAAAAGAATTCTCATTAAAAAATGGCAAAAAAGGTACGTTTTATTCGCTACCAGCTTTGGAAAAAGCTGGAGTAGGAGATGTTTCTAAACTTCCCATATCGATACGGATTGTTTTGGAGTCAGTGTTACGAAATTGCGATGGAGAAAAAATAACAGAGAAACATATTAAGCAGCTTGCGCAATGGAAGCCAAACGGAAAGCGCACTAATGAAATACCGTTTGTTGTTTCACGAATTGTACTTCAAGACTTTACAGGTGTACCCCTCCTCGCCGACTTAGCTGCAATGCGCAAGGTTGCCAAGTCCATGAAGAAAAATCCCAAATCAATTGAACCACTTGTTCCTGTAGATCTAGTCGTCGACCACTCGGTTCAAGTCGACAATTACGGCAATAAAGCAGCGCTCGGCTCTAATATGAAACTTGAGTTCGAACGTAACGTGGAACGTTATAAATTCATGAAATGGGGTATGCAAGCGTTCGATACATTCAAGGTAGTACCCCCTGGAATCGGCATCGTACATCAGGTCAATCTAGAGTATCTAGCTAGAGGTGTTCACAAGAAAAATAAAGTTTATTACCCTGACTCTTTAGTTGGCACCGATTCTCATACAACGATGATCAATGGTATTGGCGTAGTTGGCTGGGGGGTCGGTGGAATAGAAGCCGAAGCTGGCATGTTGGGCCAACCGGTATATTTTTTAACACCAGATGTTGTAGGCGTTAATCTTACGGGCAAACTTCGTCAGGGCGTTACTGCAACAGATTTGGTTTTAACTATCACGGAGATGCTTCGTGAGGCGAAAGTTGTAGGCAAGTTTGTAGAGTTTTTTGGTGAAGGAGCAGCTGGATTACCGGTCACTGACCGAGCGACCATTGCGAACATGGCGCCTGAATACGGAGCCACCATGGGGTTTTTTCCTGTTGACAAGAAAACGGTAGAGTTCATGCGTTACACCGGACGTACTGACGACGAAGTAACCGCGTTTGAAAAGTATTTCAGAGCTCAAAATATGTTTGGGATGCCCAAAAAAGGGGACATCAAATACAGTAAAATAATCGAGCTCGATCTTTCGGAAGTAGAGCCTTCATTGGCTGGGCCAAAACGTCCCCAAGATCGTATTCGATTAGGTAACGTATCCACTAAATTTAAAGAACTGTTCTCGGCACCAGTTTCCGATGGTGGGTTTGAGAAGAAAAGGAATGATTTAGATAACCGTTACCGAACAAAAAGCAATATCAATATCGGCTCAGGAGACGTTTTGATTGCCGCGATAACGTCATGTACGAATACGTCAAACCCCGGCGTGTTGATTGCTGCAGGAATCCTCGCTAAAAAAGCCGTTGAAAAAGGTCTTACCGTCAAGAGACATATCAAAACATCCCTCGCTCCAGGGTCTAGAGTTGTGACTGAATACCTCACTAAGGCGGGACTCCTCCCTTACTTGGAAAAACTCGGATTCTATCTCGCTGGATATGGTTGTACTACATGTATTGGAAATGCAGGACCGCTTGCAGAGCCAATTGATGACGCGATATTAACTAACGACCTAGTTTGCTCTGCGGTACTATCTGGCAACCGAAATTTCGAAGCTAGAATCCACCCAAATATTCGAGCGAACTTCCTTGCAAGCCCACCTCTCGTTGTTGCGTATGCAATCGCCGGAACGATGAATAAAGACTTAATGAATGAGCCCTTAGGAGTCAACAAAGCCGGCAAGGCCATATATCTGGGAGATATATGGCCCAACAAGCGAGAAATTACAGAGGCATTAAAGTATGCAACCGATGCGAAAACTTTCAAAAAACTATATAAAGATCTAGCGAATGCTACTCCATTATGGAAAAAAGTGCCCTCCGCAGATGGTGAAGTTTATAATTGGCCAAAATCCACTTATATCGCAGAGCCGCCTTTTTTCAGCAGTTTTGGTATGAATCCGGTTGCTGTTTCTGACATTGTCGGTGCTAGAGCTCTTGGAATATTTGGTGACTCGGTCACAACAGATCATATTTCGCCTGCAGGGGCAATCAAGGAGAGCTCTCCAGCTGGCCAATATTTATTAAATAATAAGGTAAAAAAATCAGATTTCAATAGCTACGGAGCTCGTCGCGGTAATCATGAAGTGATGATGCGAGGGACTTTCGCTAATGTGCGCATTAAAAATTTGATGCTTCCGTTGGATAAACAAGGAGCCCGCGTTGAAGGCGGCTATACACTACTTCAGCCCTCTGGAAAACAGATGGCAATATATGATGCGGCGATGACTTATCAGAAGTCGAAAACACCCACTGTTGTCTTCGGGGGTGAAGAATACGGCACTGGATCTTCAAGGGATTGGGCGGCCAAAGGAACTCAACTTTTAGGCGTACGCGCAGTTATTGCAAAAAGCTTTGAGCGCATACATCGATCAAACTTGGTTGGCATGGGAGTCTTGCCACTGCAATTCAAAGGAAGTGACACCGTTGAGAAACTTGGTATAACAGGAGAGGAAACGTTCGAAATTTTGGGCATGGATAAACTCAAGCCACAACAAGATATGACATTAGTGATCACCGCAAAAAGTGGCAAACAAAGAAAAGTTTCGTTGCTCTCGAGAATCGATACGTCTATTGAAGTAGATTACTTCAAACATGGAGGAATACTGCCGTACGTGCTGAGAGAATTACTCGAAGCGGCCTAACCAAAGTTATGCCTCGGTTGAGCCTCAAATCAAACGGCGGTAATGACAAAAAAAAATCGTCA
>QXZO01000194.1:0-931 GCA_009886305.1 Betaproteobacteria bacterium | reverse complement strand
CTCTAAAGCATATACTGAGGCATCAACACCTTGGATTACATCACAAAAGGTTGGGTGTTAGTTAATGGTAGTAGAGTAGAGGAACTTGGTACCCGCGCACCAAGTAACGCAAAAATAACGCTCACCTCACAGGGACTAGGGGTCAATAAAGTAACAATACTGATCAATAAACCCATTGGATATGTATCAGGCCAAGCAGAGGAGGACTATAAACCTGCGATTAAATTGGTAAAACCTAACAATCAATTTTCTGATGATAAATCAAAAAATAAATTTATCAGACAGCATCTAAAAGGACTAGCTCCCGCAGGGCGACTAGACATCGATTCAACTGGACTTCTTGTTCTAACGCAAGACGGTCGAGTAGCTAAAAAGCTCATTGGTCAAGACTCTCAGGTAGAAAAAGAATATCTTGTCCGAGTAAGTGGAACGATGACTGAGAACGGTATGGAATTACTGCATCATGGATTAGAACTCGATGGAAAAGCGCTAAAACCCGCGAAGGTCTCTTGGATTAATGACGACCAACTTCGCTTTGTGCTGAGAGAAGGTAAAAAAAGACAAATACGTAGGATGTGCGAATTAGTCGGTCTGAGAGTAGCTGGATTAAAACGAGTACGCATTGGGCAGGTAAAACTTTCGAAATTACCCATTGGAGAGTGGCGCTACCTCGGCGATAAAGAACTTTTCTAAACTTGATGAAAATAGCCTTGGACACGAATGTTTGGCTTGACTGGTTTTACTTTAACGATCTTCGCGTCAGACCACTTAAGGTCCTACACAGCAATAAGATCATAGAAATATTAATCGACGAAGCCTGTCTTAACGAGTTATCTACTGTTCTGGCCTATGATCAGTTCTTGGGTTCAGAAGCTGACAAACCCACTTATGAGAAAGAGGTACTGGCTCTATGCACTTTTGTGGAGACGAA
>QXZO01000193.1:2514-9549 GCA_009886305.1 Betaproteobacteria bacterium | reverse complement strand
TTGCTAGAGCCGAGTACACCCGCGGCATTGTATGCAACGGCCAACATTGTATCCTTGCCGTCATTATTTGCGTTGGCCTCGCCTGCGTTTGAGCCCTCGCCGTTGTAATGACCTAATGCGTAGAAGAACGTTTTCTTAACAGGTTCGCCAAAGATCTGGATACCTATCTGCTTACCTGGGTGAAGGCCATCTGCAACCGAGCGCTCAAGGAAATCAACAAACCGTGAGCTTGTCCCTTCCTCAAAACCCGCGTAAAACTTCTGTTGGCCAAAACGTGTAATGAATTTCTTACTTGGCTTGTAGTCCAAATAGCCATATTCAAGATTACTTGCATCGGGATTATATGTAGCCTCAACACCCCAAATCTGATCAATCGTTCCTTTTACACCGAGATATACACGACGAATGCTGTACTCCGACTCTTCATTTTCGGTATCGTAATCGTAGTAGTCCATCTGAACACGGCCTGCGACCTGAAACTTGTTTTTCTTATCTACAGACTCCCACTTGAAACCGCCTTTCCACTTGCCTTTTAGCGCATTCGGATCAACGTCAGCCTTGTCTGCCTTTATTTCTTTGTATTCGGTATCTGAAATGACGCCCTTCTCATAAAGCTTGTCAATCAATGCCTCATTTGCATGCGCACCGGCAGTTGCTATCGCAAGCGCGCCGGCTACAGCACCAGCAATCAAAGTCTTCTTACTTCTTGTGAACATTCACAGTCTCCTTAATGGATAATAGATATCTTTCGTGCTACACCGATCAAACTCGGCTTAGCGTAAACGGTCGCACGACTCGCCGTTTCCGATAAGGCGATATTAGGAGTTAACTATTACGGTTTAATTACAATTGATCGACTGTATTAAAAACGCAACAAAGCGAAGGATATAACTTAAAGCCGAAACCAAGCTAGCGTCAAAACACACAACGCCAGTGCTGCAGTGGTGAGGCCAAGGAGTCGTACTTTACGGATAAGGTCTTTAATTTGATGCTGTCTAACTTCGTACTCATCGTTCGATTCTTTTGATAAATAATCATCAATGAGTCGGGGCAAACGCGGCAGAATTGTCGACCACAATGGCGCCTCTTTCTTAAGCTGTTTAATCAAGCCCTGAAACCCGACTTGTTCTTTCATCCAGCTTTCTAGATATGGCTTTGCAGTTTTCCATAGATCTAAATTTGGATCTAGCTCCCGGCCGAGCCCCTCAACATTAAGTAAGGTTTTCTGAAGCATAATAAGCTGCGGTTGTATTTCCACATTGAAGCGCCTAGCTGCTTGAAATAAATTTAAAAGCAACCTTCCAAAAGAAATATCCTTGAGAGGTTTATCGAATATTGGCTCACAAATCGACCGGATAGTTGCTTCAAAGTCATCGATCCGCGTATCTTTAGGGACCCAACCTGCATCGACATGCGCTACGGCGACCCCACGATAGTCACGTCGGAAAAATGCCAAAAAGTTTTGAGCCAGATAATTTTTATCGACTTCCGTAAGTGTGCCCATGATTCCGAAATCGAGCGCAACATACCGTCCATCGTGCTGCACCAATATATTGCCGGGATGCATATCTGCATGGAAGTAACCATCTCGAAACACTTGCGTGAAAAATATCTCAACACCTGATGCCGCCAACTTTTCTAAATCGATATTTTGAGCTCTAAGCTCATCTATTTTTCCCACCGGTATACCTGCCATGCGCTCCATCACCATTACGTTCGTGCGGCAATAGTCCCAATAAATTTCGGGTACGACTAAGTTAGATGAGTCGATGAAATTACGTCGTAACTGACTACCATTTGCTGCCTCTCGCATCAGATCTAACTCATCATGTAGGTGCCTTCGGAACTCAGATACCACCTCTCTTGGCTTAAGCCTTTTGCCATCTGGCAGAATTCGCGCAAGCACCAAAGCAAACCAATCCAGCAAAGCGATATCACGGTTGATAACACGTACAATACTCGGGCGTAACACCTTTACTGCAACTTCTCTCCCGTCAACCAACACACCAAAATGTACTTGAGCAACCGAGGCACTTGCGACCGGCTTAAGATCAAACTCACGAAACGTAGTGTGAATGCCGCCATCAAACGATTGATTGATGATTTCAGAAACCGTTGCTGATGGGAATGGTGCAACGCGATCTTGTAACAACGCTAATTGATCCGCGATATCCAACGGAATCATGTCCCGTCTCGTTGATAGCACTTGACCAAACTTTACAAAAATAGGGCCGAGTTTTTGTAACGCGAAACGCAAACGCTCGCCTCTCGGACTCGATAAGTTACGCTTAAAGAATACGGTTCGAATTAATATTCGAATCCCTCGTAAGATCCGATTTGACGATGCGAACTCATCCAGACCAAACTGTATGGCCACTCCAAAAATGTACAAGGCTCGAAAGAATTTCATACGTCGATATCTTCCTAGTTATCTCGTGTCATTCGGACTATCTCACTTACACGCTTCTCAAGACGACTCACTCCGTCGGAGGCCTCATCAACCTCGCGAATAAACATCTCAACTCCAACCGAAGTCACTAGTAATTTAGACTCCTCGGTTAAATAATCACTCACGGACGACTTCATTGACTCACCCGCACTACTCATCCAACGTCCAAAACCCCGCAACATTTCGCCTAGCCGGTGGGCAACGACGTCGCCGAAAACCTTAGCCATATCCTCTTCATAATCCCAATCAAGCTTACCCACAATACGGGATAGATCTGACGCAAACTGCGCGTCACCCTCAATACGTACCCCTTTGGAACCTAATTTGCCTTCTTTAAGCCAATTAAGCGCCACATCCGAGGTTAGCTTTATAATCAAACTCGGTTGCGCCTCACCGATATAGGTTTCAACAAACCCATCATCTGTGATGTACACAACAATGGGTCCTAAAGGGCCTTCAACACAAATAACTTTCCCACTATGCGTCGCAAGGGCATGTCTCGCATCTGTTGACCCGTTGAGGACGTGTTTTAGAAAACGTAAAATAATTACTAATGGCAGCATAATTAAATCTTTAAACCGCGATGAGCAGCTACGACGCCACCCGCAAGGTTAAAGTAGTCGACCTGTTCGAATCCCGATTCACGAAACATATTCGCCAGCTCCTCTTGGCTAGGGTGCATACGAATAGACTCGGCGAGATAACGATAACTGTCTTCATCCTTAGCAACGAGCTTGCCCATCAAAGGGATCAACTTGAAAGAATACAAATCATATAGTTTTTCTAGGGGCTTCCATACTTTGGAAAACTCAAGCACGATCACTCTTCCGCCACGACGGGTTACTCGATACATCTCCTTCAGAGCCCTTGTTTTATGCGTCATGTTTCTTAGGCCAAAGGCAACAGTCACGCAATCAAAATAATTGTCTGGATAGGGTAAGGACTCAGCATCGCACTGACAGACAGGAGGCAATCGCCCAGTGTCGAGTATGCGGTCTCGGCCCACACTGAGCATCTCCAAGTTGATGTCGGTTAACCATAACTCGCCATCTGAGCCTATTTTATCCAATAATATTTTTGATAAGTCTCCGGTACCACCTGCTATATCTAGAACACGCGACCCTGTTTTAACCCCAGATAATTGCACAGCAAAACGTTTCCACAAACGGTGCAGTCCACCAGACATTAAGTCATTCATCACGTCATATTGTTGAGCAACGGAGCTAAAGACCTCATCTACTCTCTTACTTTTTTCTGACTCAGGGACCTCTTGATAACCAAAATGAGTTGTTTCCGATTGATCGCTATTTGCGCCACCAACGCCTGCACTGTGAATTTTACCCACGGGTTGCTCCATTTTGTTTCAGCCGCTCCAGATAATCTGACCAGTTGACTTCGTATTCATTTCCTAGAGACCATAAATAATCCCAAGAATAAATGCCAGTATCATGACCGTCGGTAAATGAGAGTTTCAGAGCGTAATGGCCTACGGCCTCGATATGTCTGATATTTACCTCTTGCTTCCCAACCTGCAGCACTTCTTGGCCCGGGCCATGCCCGCGCACCTCCGCTGAGGGCGAGAAAACTCGTAAATACTCACAAGTTAGTAGAAATTTATCTCCATTATTAAATTCGATCTCAAGCGTACGGGTTTTTTGATGATGCACGATGTCCGTGGGAATCAAAGAATCAGCAGGGGATTTTGTTTCCAATTTAACCTCTTCACAGTAATGTTTCTGTAACAAATTAGTCATAATATAATTACTCTAATCAATAACTATAGCGAACAATTCAATGGCCGGTACTATTCTCATCGTTGAAGACGAACCAGCTATCGCGGAACTCATCGATGTCACGCTGAAGCGAAATGGTCATCTCACGCTTTGCGCAAACTCTGTTGAAGAAGCGGTTCACTTAATCGACCGAGCACTTCCAGATCTCGCACTAATCGACTGGATGTTACCTGGTGCGAGTGGGATCGACCTAATCAAACGAATCCGGTCAAACAAACGCACCCAATCCATGCCTGTCATTATGCTCACCGCAAAGGCAGATGAAGATGACAAGCTACTAGGCTTAAATAAGGGGGCTGACGACTATATTACGAAGCCATTTTCACCCAAAGAGCTCGCAGCTCGGATCAAAGCTGTATTACGTCGCCGCGCACCTCAACTAACAGATGATATTGTAGTGAGCAACGGACTCCAAGTCGACCCAGCCACACATCGAGTAACGGCTAATGGAGATATCTTGCACATGGGACCATCTGAGTTTCGATTACTACATTTTTTTATGACGCACACTGAGCGCGTGCATACGCGCACCCAACTGCTGGATCAAGTGTGGGGGGACCACGTATTTGTAGAAGAACGAACGGTAGACGTACACATTCGTAGATTAAGGCAAGCACTTGAAACATCGGGGCATGACGCGTATATCCAAACGGTCAGAGGCGCAGGCTACCGTTTTTCTAAACCTTAGGTCTTAAAGTATCGAATTTGGTACCATTCGACATATCACCTAACGAATGGGTACTCTTCACTTTTGCGACACTGGTTCAACGCTTTATTAACGCTGTTATTCCCCGTCTTAACGACCGGCTTTTTTGCGCTAATCTGGGGTTTAACGGTCGGTCTATCAGCACTCTGCGTTTGGCTATTCATTGCCTTGTGGTCTGAGCGACAAAAACTCTCCCTTTTTGATAGCTGGCTTAATTCGCCTACTAAAGACACGGTTCCTACCTTAAATCCCGGATGGAATCGAGTGTTTAAGAGTTTTATTAAAATTCAAAAAAACCAACGGCTTTCGGAATCTGAACTTAATCGTGCGCTTGATCGATTTGAACAAGCGGTACGAGCGTTACCGGATGGCGTAATTTTATTGAATAATTCACACCAGATCGAATGGTGCAACACAAAAGCAGAAGAATATTTCCAGCTAACATTTACTCGTGATCAAGGGGTTCAAATTGATTATTTGCTCCGACAGCCATCATTTCGCACCTTCATGCACAACCCAGATCCAGAGATTTCGCTAAACCTTCGATTACCTAGAATGGGCATCGACCGTCTGGTCGCAATACAAATGATACCTTTTGGAAATGAACAATCGCTTTTGCTCGCTAGAGACATTACAGAAAGAGAACAACTCGAGGTTACACGACGCGACTTTGTGGCTAATATCTCCCACGAACTGCGTACTCCCCTAACTGTCATACAAGGATTCTTAGAGACGTTCGAAGATAATCCCGCCGACGACCCGGAACTTTTAACGCGAGGCGTAAAACTGATGTCCGACCAGAGTCATCGGATGAATCGACTCATCACGGATCTCTTAGCGTTATCTCGTCTTGAAACCTCTGAATCCCCAGAGGAAGAGGTAATAAATATGTTTAGACTGATTCAGAGTATCAGCGCAGAAGCAAAGGCGCTATCGACAAAAAATCATATCGTTGATGTTCAGGCCGCCAATGACCTTAATATCCTAGGATCAGAGGAGGAGATCAGGAGTGCCCTATCAAACCTGGTGAGTAACGCAGTACGCTACTCGCCTAACGGCGGGACTATCTCCATCAAATGGACTCTAGTAGATAACGAACCAGTCTTCTCGTGTCAGGATCAGGGAGTGGGGATCCCACCAGAACACCTTAGCCGACTAACCGAACGTTTCTACCGGGTCGATAAAAGTCGATCACAAGAGACTGGCGGTACTGGACTTGGGTTAGCTATCGTGAAGCATATCGTTAATCGTCATAACGCAAAACTAAAAATAACAAGTGAACCGAACAAAGGCAGTCAGTTTTCAATTCAGTTTTCGAAAGATGCGATCGTGTCGCAATAAAACCCACACCCGTAAAGGCCTAAAGGTCAGCATTATCTAAAGACTCACTTAAAGACGTAACGAATTTATACCAGAATCCTTCCGGAGGATTAACTGAATGTCCGTCAGTCAAGGCGCCCCAGATTGGATTTGGATAATGTGGATCTCCTCGAAAACGAGGAATCACGTGCCAATGAAGATGCGGTACAAGGTTACCAAAAGATGCGATATTTACTTTGGTAGGACTCAGCCATGTCCGCATTTTTTTTTCGACTTCATAGACAACATACATAATGTGTTCTCTCTGACTACGAGACAAATCCGAAAACTCAACATAGTGCCGATTGGTAATTACGCGACAAAAAACTGGGTATGCTTCGTCACAAACTGAAATCACCCTGACGAAATCATTTGTCCAAAGCACTTGTTCACCACTTGGGATACAAAGCGAACAATCTGAGGGGACTTCAAACTTCATCAAAAAATATCCTAGTACTGATCATAGGGTCATGTTAAGTCAGACCCACCATTAATATCCAGTATCTGACAAATTTTCCAAAAGCGATACAAACAATAGATAACAACAAGTGAGTCCTGAGCCATCCCGCGGCTAAACAAATAGCGTCCCCTAACAACGGAATCCAGGAAAGCAAAAGTGAAAGGCCGCCCCAGCGTCTGACGTTCACCAATATTCGCTTACTCGGCAATCGACGAATTGGTAAAAATCGACCCAAAAAAAAAGTTGTGATACCGCCCAGTGTGTTACC
>QXZO01000193.1:0-2464 GCA_009886305.1 Betaproteobacteria bacterium | reverse complement strand
TTGCAACCCACAGAGCCGCCCAATTAGAAGCGGCTTCATGAAGCAACATCGTTATAAAAACCACCTCAGAACTTCCAGGCAATACCGTAGCCGATAAAAAACTGACCACAAACAAACCGAATAAAGATGCCTCTTCCATGTCATGCCTCCGTCAATCGTGAAACTTTCAGTGTTTTTAACTGGTCACATCAGACGTAAGGTTTATAAAAACACATCGACCCATCAAAATCACTACCGGAATATGGCTTATAATCTTAGCTTCAAAAATATGCAAATGTCGCTGTCTAACTGACTGACGCGCAATCAGCTTTAACATTCTCGATTATAGGAGTACCCCTTGATTAGCACCCCAAAACAACTCGTCATCGTTGTCTTACTCGCCTTTGCCGTGCCACTTACCATCATATTACTTGTGGTCCAATTTATCACAGGCGGCATAAACGCCGATCCAAACAGTTCAGCGATGAGCGACAGCGCCATCGCGAAGAGAATGCAGGTGCTCAACGCTGGCTCACCCGCTCAAATTGCAAACAGTGCAACATCGAATAGCATAATCATCGCTGAAGACCCAGGGGAGTCTCTTTACAACACAGTCTGTCAGGCATGTCATGCGGCAGGCATTGCAGGTGCGCCCAAAACAGGAGACCAATCAGTTTGGGCTGCTCGCTTAGAGCTTGGGAATGATGTGCTTTATCAAAGCGTCATCAAAGGTAAAAACCTAATGCCCGCTAGAGGCGGCGCTACGGGGGCATCTGATGAGGATATTGAGGCAGCGGTTGATTTCATGTTGTCAACGCTTCAATAATAACAACGTAATATTTATTGTTAATTTTCGATGGCAACCTACGCAATTGGTGACATCCAAGGTTGTGCAAAAACATTTTTAGCGCTACTCGAAACGCTCAAATTTAAGCCTAAAAAAGATAAGCTTTGGCTTGCCGGGGATCTGGTCAATCGAGGCCCAGGTTCCTTGATGGTGCTAAGGCACGTATACGGCATCAAAGAGTCCGTCAGGCTCGTGCTTGGCAATCACGACCTACATTTGCTTGCCGTAGCTAGCGGTGCTGGGACATTAAGGGCGGACGATACTATCCACGACATTCTAAATGCACCAGACCGGCATGACTTACTTCGGTGGCTTCGTCACCAACCGGTTTTTTTCAAAAATGGTAATCATGCCATGGTGCACGCGGGATTACTTCCGACATGGAGTTTTAAAACAGCGACAGCACTCTCATCAGAGCTCGAGACCCTATTACAAAGCGATAGCTACAGCGAGCTATTGGCAAATATGAGAGGCAGTAAACCCAAGAATTGGTCCGAAACATTAACGGGCTGGAAGCGCTACCGTGTACTTTTAAATGCATTTACACGCATGCGAGTATGCGATAAAAACTCGGGGGATATGGATTTTTCCTATAAAGGACCTTACGAAACGATACCTGAGTCCTGTAAAGCGTGGTTCGAGCTTCCTACGAAAAGATCCTCAAGAATAACGCTCATTTGCGGTCATTGGTCTGCACTCGGAATACATCTAAAAGCCAACATAGTATCCCTGGACTCAGGTTGCATCTGGGGTGGGCCATTAACAGCGTACTGCTTGGATACTCGAGAAATTACCCAAGTACCCAATCAAGACAAATAAGTTACCACTCCAGCACTCTATTGAAACTCTCTTTGAAAGCCCCTTCAATATAAGATCTGTCAAATTGGTGATTTTGGGGACCCTGACTCGCAATCTTGATGGCGCCCAACAACGAAGCAAGACGTCCGGTAGTTTCCCAATCTAAGCCTGCTTGAATGCCATAGAGTAGTCCCGACCGATACGAATCACCGCAGCCAGTTGGATCAACAACTTCTTTTGCTGTCACTGTAGGAATCTCTAATATTTTTTCATCCGTATAAATAGTGGAGCCCTCACTACCCCGCGTCACAATCAATGCCTTTAAATGCCCGGCAATTTCAGAGATCGTCTGACCAGTTTTTTCTTCTAACATTTTTGCTTCGTAGTCATTCATTGCTGCATATTGTGCCATTTCAATAAAACTTAATAACTCTTCCCGATCAAACATCGGCAAGCCCTGCCCGGGATCGAAAACAAAAGGAATCCCAGCCTCATGAAACTCTTTCGCATGCTGAATCATGCCATCGCGGCCGTCCGGAGCCACGATCCCTAAGCTCACATCTTTGGCATCTGAGATATGATTTTGTTGAGACGAGCTCATCGCCCCTGGGTGGAAAGCTGTAATCTGATTATCATCCAGGTCAGTGGTAATGAACGCCTGTGCAGTAAACGCATCTGCGATAACACGAACGTGATCTGTTGATAAGCCTTTCTGTAGCATACGATCGGTATACGGAGCATGATCTTGACCCACGGTTGCCATCACCAGTGGCTTACCATCAAGTAAGTGCAGGCTGTAAGCGATATTGCCTGCACATCCGCCATACTCTCGTCGCATAT
>QXZO01000192.1 GCA_009886305.1 Betaproteobacteria bacterium | reverse complement strand
ATATCCAGTGAATACCCTCCACTACGGACTGTCCTAACTAAATCAGAACCATCATTAACGTCCAGGGCTTTCCGTAATCTGCGGATATGAACGTCTACGGTCCGTGCTTCAACATAAACGTCACCGCCCCAAACTTTCCCTAGCAGGACATCGCGCGAAAATACATAGGTTGGACGACCTATTAAGGTTTCTAAAAGTCTGAAACACTTTGGGCTCAGATGGATCAGATGACCATCACGGGTGACTCTATGTGAGTCTAAGTCCATTTTTATACCGCCATACTCCTTTATAGTGGGATTATTGTTAACACTTGAACGACGCAACAGGGCGTTAATACGTGCGACCATTTCCTTTGGAGAATAGGGTTTTACGACATAATCATCAGCGCCTGCCTCAAGGCCAAGAACACGATCTCCCTCTTCACCTCTCGCCGTCAGCATAATAATCGGTAAACTTCTTGTTTCCTTTTTATTTCTTAAAATACGGCACACTTCCAATCCAGAGCGCTCTGGGAGCATCCAGTCAACAACAGCGAGCTCCGGCAACTCCATTTCCACCAAACCAAGTGCTTCCTCTCCGGTACAAGCAATAACCGTCCTATACTCCGATTTCTCAAGGTTATAAGATAGCATTTCTGCAAGTGGTGGTTCATCTTCAACTATCATGACTAAGGGGTTCATTTTCACCTCAACTCCACCTTCGGGTAGGATTTTTATTAACCAATCCTACCAAGTACATAATCCGCTGTACGATCGTCCAGTGGATTTTCAAAAATTTCCTCTGTTGGCCCATGTTCTACAATTGATCCAAGATGAAAATATGCCGTTTTATCGGATAGGCGACGCGCCTGTTGCATAGAATGTGTGACAATAACGATAGTATATTGCGCTTTAAGTTCTGTTATAAGTTCCTCAATACGGCCTGTTGCTATAGGGTCCAGAGCCGAGCAGGGTTCATCCATCAGAATAACATCGGGCCGCACCGCAATCGCCCTCGCGATGCATAGTCTCTGTTGTTGGCCGCCAGATAAACTTGTTCCTGGGCTGTCGAGTCTATCTCTCACCTCATCTAGAATACCTGCGCGCTCAAGGCTTCCCATAACAATTCCGTCTAACTCATCTTTATGCTTGGCCATTCCATGGATACGTGGTCCATATGCAACATTGTCATAAATTGATTTTGGAAATGGATTAGGTTTCTGAAAAACCATCCCAACCTTCGTCCGCAATTGCACAACATCCCTATTCACGTCATAGATATCATTGCCGTCTAATAGAACGGTACCTTCCACTCGGCATCCGTCAATTGTGTCATTCATTCGGTTTAAACAACGAATATAGGTGGATTTACCGCAACCAGACGGGCCAATTAACGAGGTCACTTCATTTTCACGAATTCCCAATGACACGCCAAGCAGCGCCGCTTTCTTACCGTAGGATACTTTTAGCTGGTGGGTCACTATTTTGGCACTTAGATCAATTTGGCCTAATCCGTTCATATTACTGGCCTCTGGCAATTGAAGCTTTTCAATGTTTTCTGAACTCATTAATTTATCTGCCATTTTTTCAATCGGGTTAACTTCCAATACTTCTCTCCTTCACCAACGAATTTCAAACTTTTTTCGCAATAACACTGCCGTAAAGTTCATCAAACACACAAAAGATAATAAAACTAATATTGCCGCTGATGTTCTTTCGGCGAATCCCTTTTCTGGCATATCGGACCAAAGGTAGACTTGAACCGGTAATGCCGTAGCCGGATCAAGAATAGACGTTGGCACATCAACAACAAACGCAACCATACCTATCATCAGCAAAGGAGCAGTTTCGCCCAAGGCGCGGGCAGTTCCTATTATCGTTCCTGTCAACACACCAGGCATCGCTAGAGGTAACACGTGATGAAAAACGGCCTGAATGGGACTGGCACCCACCGCCAAAGCAGCTTCTTTAATAGAGGGAGGAACCCCCTGTATTGCGACACGGCCTGCTATAATAATAGTTGGCATGGTCATTAAGGATAGAACCATACCCCCGACCAAGGGAGCCGACCGCGGCAATTCAAAAAAATTGAGAAAAACAGCCAAGCCAAGAAGTCCAAAAACTATAGAAGGCACTGCCGCCAGATTATTGATGTTCACTTCAATAAAAGAAGTAAATCTATTTTTTGGCGCAAAACTCTCTAAATACAACGCAGCCATCACACCTAGTGGAAACGAAATAATTAAACAAACTATTATGCTATAGAGAGACCCAACCATTGCCGCCGCTACACCAGCCAACTCCGGTTCTCTCGAGTCTCCGCTGGAAAAGAGCGTCCAGTTAAACTTAGTTTCTAAATTCCCCTCAGCCTCCAGTTTTTCCAGCCAGCCCATTTGTTGATCCGATAACCTTCTTAAATCTGAAGACGCTGTGCGAGATACCTTGCCTTTCATAATCATATCGACATCATCAGAAGCTGTGAGCCAGATTGAGATAGAGGCGCCTATTTTGGATGGGTTATCCAGAACGAACTCGCGCAGTTCGTAGGCCGCACCAGAGCTCATCAATCGGTATAAGGCTCGCTTGTCTCTTCGGGATTTAACCTCAGGGAATATTTTATATACAGTACGTTTGATGATACCTTGATAATTTGCATTCTTAAGTTGTTGAATACCAGGGTTTTTAGAGCTGCCAAAGTCGTTTGTCTGAAGATTGATATCTAAACGAACTTTGGATTGCCGTATCGCATCTGCACCAGATGTTAAAACGTTTATAAAGAGCACCGCCAAAAAAATAAGTCCCAAAAGAACGGAAGCAAGCGCCATGAACCGGAACCTTTTTTCCGCTTTATGGCGTTTGGCAAGCCCGCTGGAAACATTGGCCATTTGAAGCGTGGGTTCAGTCATATTGTTCTCTATAGGCTTTAACTATTTTTATTGCCGTAACATTAAGTGCTAACGTGATCGTGAATAGAAGCAACCCCAGCGCAAAAGCCGATAACGTCTTGGGACTATCAAACTCCTGATCACCCGTTAGAAGCGTTACAATTTGAACGGTGACGGTTGTAACTGCATCAAGCGGATTCAATGTGAGTTTTGCTGTCAAGCCTGCTGCCATGACTACAATCATCGTCTCACCAATAACCCTGGAAGCGGCCAGCAGTATACCGCCAGCTATACCGGGTAATGCTGCAGGCACTATAACATTCTTAATTGCTTCAGAGCGCGTTGAACCTAGACCAAGCGCTGCTTCTTTCAGGGACGAGGGCACAGCGGAAATAGCGTCGTCGGAAATAGAGGATACAAAGGGAATAGTCATAATACCCATAACAAACCCTGCGGCTAGTGCGCTTTCTGAAGAAACGGGAAGACCTATACTTTCCCCGCCCTGCCTCAATAAAGGAGCAACAACAACCACCGCAAAAAACCCATAGACTACGGTTGGAATACCTGCCAAAACCTCAAGGGTCGGCTTAATTATTGATCTCATCTTTGGGGATGCATATTCCCCGAGATAAATAGCTGACATAAGTCCGACCGGTGCTGAAATCGTTAAAGCGACGGCACTAATCAAAAGTGTTCCCACTAATAGGGGTATGGCACCGAACGCTCCACTCGATCCGACCTGATCCTCCCGAATCGCCATCTGGGGAGACCAATGCAAACCGAAAACAAAATCTGTGAACGGAACAATTCGAAAAAATTGAATGGATTCAAAAATTAATGAGGCAACAATACCTACTGTTGTCAGAACAGCTACCGATGATGCTGCCAACAGGGCTAACATTATCGCTTGTTCACGCCAATTTCGAGTTTGGGGAACTAACTCTACTTTTTTTTGATTCGGTTCGAACAACGGCTTATTTTTCCAAAGATATTTATTAATCTAATATAATGATATTTTAACGACCAAATTTTATTTACTTACACAAACAGAAATCGGGCTGACAGGCGGAAGGCCCTATCAACCCAACTTCTAGAATTATTAGAATTCTTATTAATTTAGTTTTAAGTTACCTAAATTCATCACTATTTCTTTTCTGCGAGCCCGTTCAACATCACCCATCGAGATGAGGCCTTTATCACCAAGATAACCATCCGGACCCGACGTTTTCTCGGCTGCAAATTCCTGCATATATTCTTCTATGCCAGGGACGACACCTATATGGGCCTTTTTCACATAGAAATACAGAGGCCGAGAAACCGGATAAGATCCATCAGCGATATTCTCAAATGTAGGAGCCTTCCCACCAATGGTACTGCCTTGAACTTTATCTGAGTTTTGATCAAGGAAACTGTACCCAAAAATACCTAGCGCTTTTGGATTGGCCTGCAATTTGCTTATGATCATATTATCATTTTCACCGGCTTCAATGTATGCACCATCTTCTCGCACCGTATGACAAAGTCTTTTATAAGCTTTCTTATCTTTCTTTATACCAAGTGCCTTATCACCTTTTTTCATGGCTTTGATCCACTTGAATTTTTTACAACCACCTTCCAGTGCGAGCTCAGCAAACGCATCCCGGGTTCCTGATGTTGGAGGAGGGCCCAGGACCTCTATTTTTACTGCGGGGAGGGACGAATTCACATCTTTCCACGTTTTGTTCGGATTAGGCTGAAGCTTGCCTTCCCCGGCAGGGATATCTTTAGCGAGCGCAAGAAACAGGTCTTTTCGCGTAAGCTTAAACATGTCAGATTTTTTTGAATTGGCGACGACGATACCGTCATAACCAACTTTCACTTCAACAATGTTGGTAATCCCATTTTTTTCACATCTATCCACTTCTTTCTTCTTAATGCGACGGGATGCATTGGTGATGTCTGGGTGTTTTACTCCAATGCCGGAACAAAAAAGTTTTAGGCCACCACCCGAACCAGTGCTTTCGACTACCGGGGTTTTGAATGATGTCGTCTTACCAAATTGTTCTGCAACAACGGTTGAGAAGGGGTAGACGGTCGAAGAACCCACAATTTTTATTTGATCTCTGGCTTCGGCAATACCTGTCATAGCTACAAGGGCTGACGCGAAGAAAAGTGATTTCTTATACATTGACTTTAAAAGCTCCCAACAAAAGAATGGACCCGACTGATCCGATGGTGCTCTTTTAACTTACGAGATTTACATATTTATTTCTGTTTTATTACAGTTTTATTACCTATGGTTTTTTCATTCTGGGCTCACGCTAGGCAACGTCACGGTAAATGTTGTTTCCTTATTTAACTCGCTTTCGATCTCCAAAAAACCTCGATGGCGTCCAACAATATGTTTTACTAT
>QXZO01000191.1 GCA_009886305.1 Betaproteobacteria bacterium | reverse complement strand
AAAGCCGCGAGCTGGGCATGGGCAGTGAGCGGCAAAATTGTGGCAATGTGCTGGTGCGGGCGTACAACTAACTGCTAAGGCGACAAAAATTTAGTGGCCTGAACTTGGTTTCTTTTGAATAAACTTAGAGGCCTCAATAAGTAACGCTTGTTCAGCATCACCAATATATTCACGCACCTGATTGGCACCTGACAACACTGCAATATAGGGAGTCCGATGACCAATTTTATTAAACTGAGTTAATCCTGTGTTTAGGAACAAAGATGTAAAATCTCTTCGACCACATACCGCCGAATCATGAGCGACGATTATGAAAGCCCCAAAAACACCCCTAAGTCGAGAAATATCATTTTGGAAACTGTAACTGTGAGAAGTAAGGCTTTCTAGCTCGAAGCCGCAAGTATCCAAATGCTTTATCGGTGTTGCTGGTCCGCTCTCAAGCACCCCATACAGTGTCAACCCTCTGTTAGCCGAGACCAAATTATTTTCTACCTTATTTTCTATTATCGTCATGCCCTGCCGGATGCCTCCGGCAGATCTAATTATAAAATCACCAGTTAAATCAGGATCGAATTCCAAGCGTTCTGGCTGACGCGATCCGTACTTGGATATAAACTCCATATCCCTAATCCTTTTCGCCGCTATAGCAGACTCGCGCGCCTGACTTTTAATGATGTCTGAAATCTGCCTCCTTGAAAAAGACATGCTTTCCGACAACTCAAAGGTCGAAATATTCGATGAATCCAAGCTGCCAATAGCAACGCAACTATCTGATTTAAGCGTTGGAGCATTTTCATTATTTAACCAAGCCATCTTCTGGCACGAGTCGACCCATATAAATTTCTGCTCTGGGCTGCGCTGCACGATTTGCCGACTCAATGTATTGTTTTTTAGGGTCTGGCCATAAAACCGTATCTCCTCAACCCGTAAGTTGTTTCCTAACATTATTAAAGTTGGATATTTAATAGAATCTGAATCCAAAATTACGTGTTTACCGGCAACGTCTACTGTCAAGCCGCCATTAATTTGCGGTAAGTCCCACAAGCTTGAAATAAATCGCCTATTACTCCGCAGAAAATTCTCTACCCCATTATAATTGAGCCGCTCCGAGAGAGTTTCTTCCACCCCGAGTAGATCACGTCCAAAGCCAAGACCCTGATTATCAGCACCTAGAAGATTTAGTACTGTTGGTGAAACATCAATTAACGCTCCAAGTTTCGCAATGTTTTTGGGTGCAAGTCCTTCACCTGAAATCAATAGCAGATTCCTACGTTTACGTTTACCCAAATCATCGTACGCGGTATTGCGCATTGCGAGGTGGTCGGAGGCTATCACTAACAAGGTATTTCCAAAGGATTCATGTTTCGTGATGTAGTCGTAAACTTCTGCCACCATCTTGTCTGAACAATGAACTGCATTAAGTATTGGGTTTAAACCATCCTTATATTTAACGTCGTTGCAGTATGTGGACACGTGCCCATTTGGAGAATGTGTGTCCAGTGTCAAGGCAAACAAGCCAAATGGTGTTTCTGCAGTGCTAAGCTCGTTAAAGCGTTGCTTTAACATATCAAACAACGTGTCGTCATAAAGGCCCCAGTCACTGCGGTACGAAGTATCGCTGAGATTGCCTATGAGTTCATCTAAACCTTCAACTTGGGTAAATCCATGTGTTTTATAAAAATTACCTTTACCTCCGAAGGCTAATCGAGCCCCCCCCAAATAACTCAGCTCATAACCATTGGCGCTGAGGATATCACCCATACATGTTGCCTCTGGCAGAAATCGATTGATACCAGCCATCGAATTCGGTCCAGACGGTATGAACAACGGAATACCGCATTGAGAACTCACCATACCGCCAATGGTCCAATTCGAGCCCACAATTTGCCAAATATCCGTGAACGAGAGTGACACTGTTTCTATTCTTCTAAGATTCGGCATCAGACCAGGAAATATATTTTCATCCAAGTAGGTTCTTTCAACTGACTCCAAATAGATATAAACCAAATTTTTATTATTCAAATTGACAGTAGCATCGTCAGGGATCAGATAATCTATGGGTTGTTCATCCTCGTGACTTACCCAATACGTCTGCTTAACAAGCGACGTCAAATCAGTAATTCCTGGATTAATAGCTAACGAAAAAAACAGTGCGAATGATGCGAGCGACGCCTGCATCTTGTGTTTTCTGCTAGCGTGCTCGTTGCGGACTACATGATAGACATACAATGAGAAGATAATTGAAATAATGAGATATATAACGGAAGCAACGATGACCGGTGCAAAGTCCGCAAGTGCTGCGCCGCCCATATCGGCTCTCAGATGGAAAATCACAGATTCGTCAATGCCCGACCCTGTCAGATAGTCGGAGACATACCAAAATCCGGAAAGAAAGAGCGAAAGAAAAGTTAAACACGCGATTATTATCGAAACAAATTTACTATGGATAATATCTTTCCATAAGACCACAGCGGTTATTGTCAAAATCAACGATATGAACAGCACACGACACCTTTTTTATAACTGTGCGAATGATCAATAAATCAAAATCAATGACCACTACCTTAGAATCTACCCCCGCTCAATCGTGGCGGGCGGCGACCCTCCATATCGTCTTGGGCATCACTTTTATCCAACGTCAAGCAAGGCCACAGCTTGCCACTGCCCGCAACGTTGAGTGAGTAGCCTGCGAGAACTTGTCACTTTTTGCTAATGCGCTCCGTAAAATGATCTATAACGGATGTAAGTAGCATGGCGCCTTGGGGCGACACCGAACCACCAACACTTGGA
>QXZO01000190.1 GCA_009886305.1 Betaproteobacteria bacterium | reverse complement strand
CAGGATATTCACTGAAGCCGGAGAGTCCGTCCCAGTGACCGTCCTTGATGTTTCAAATAATCGTGTGTCTCACGTTAAGTCTAGTGAGGCAGATGGCTATGCCGCTGTTCAAGTTGCTTATGGGGAGCGCAGACGTAGTCGAATTAATAAAGCCATTTCCGGACATCTTGCGAAAGCTGGTGTCGAGAGTGCCCGTGGATTTCACGAATTTCGATTTGGGCCTGAAGCTCCTGACGAGATTGAGCTGGGGCAAACTTTAGATGTGAGCTTGTTTGATGAGATAAAGTTTGTAGATATTTCTGGCGTTACCAAAGGTAAGGGTTTCGCTGGCGCGATCAAGAGGCATAACTTTTCTTCCCAGCGAGCAAGTCACGGTCAGTCAATTACGCACAATGCGCACGGGTCAACAGGTATGAACCAAGATCCGGGTCGGGTGTTCCCAGGCAAAAAGATGGCAGGTCACTTGGGTTCAGCTAAACGTACCGCTCAGAATATTCAGCTTGTAAAGCTTGATAAAGATAGGAATTTGATTTTCGTGAAGGGTTCAGTGCCCGGCGCCGATGGATCGGATGTCGTAGTTATTCCTTCCGTGAAGAAGGGGGCATAAATATGGAATTGAAAATTCTAAATAGCTCTAATCAGGCTGGGGAATCGATTCAGGTGTCCGATACTTTGTTTGCGAGAGAGTATAACGAGTCCTTGATACATCAGTTGGTAGTCTCGTTCATGGCAAATGCCCGAAGCGGAACTCGTGCTCAAAAAGCACGAGGTGACCTTACGCGCTCTGGACGTAAACCATGGAAACAAAAGGGTACTGGACGTGCACGTGCGGGCTCAGCTAGTAGCCCAATATGGCGTGGTGGGGGAAAGGCTTTTCCCTCCAGTCCTGACGAGAACTTTACGCAGAAGATTAACAAAAAGATGTATCGAGCCGGGATCTCGTCGATATTGTCTCAATTGGTTCGAGAAGATAGATTAATCGTGGTCGATGGGTTTGTTGTTGACGCGCCAAAAACTAAGCTACTTAGCAACAAGATAAAAGAATTGGGTTTGAGTAGCGCACTGGTGGTCACAAGTGACCCGAATGAGAATTTATATTTGGCGGCAAGAAATCTTCATACGGTGGATGTTTTAACTCCAAAACAAGCCGACCCCGTGAGCCTTTTGCACTTTGAGAAAGTCGTGATTACCAAAGACGCGATTGCTCAGTTAGAGGAGTCATTATCATGAGCGAGTTGAAATTTAGTCAAGAGAGATTGCTAAAAGTGATTTTGGGTCCAGTGGTCTCAGAGAAGGCAACAGAGCTTGCAGATGCTCGTAGTCAGTTTGTGTTCCGAGTTTCCACTGATGCCACCAAGGCCGAAATCAAGTCGGCGGTGGAGGTACTCTTTAAAAAAGATGTCGACAGTGTGCAAGTTGTTAACGTTAAGGGTAAGAAGAAGCGAACCGGGCAACGAATTGGTCAAAGAAAGAATTGGAAGAAGGCTTATGTTTGTCTTAAGCCAGGTCAGGATATAGATCTATCAACTGGGGAGGTTAGCTAATGGCTCTTGTTAAGATGAAACCTACCTCGCCGGGCCGACGTAGTGTTGTAGCGGTGGTTAATAAAGACCTCCACAAAGGTCGTCCGCATGAGCCGCTTGTAGAGTCGCTCCATAGCAAGGCGGGGCGAAACAGTAAAGGTCATATCACTACTCGGCACCAGGGTGGCGGTCATAAGCGCCTCTATCGCATTATTGATTTCAAACGGGACAAGGATGGGATTCCTTCTCGCGTCGAACGATTAGAGTACGATCCAAACCGTAGTGCCAATATAGCGTTGTTGCTTTATGCGGACGGAGAGAGGCGTTACATCCTTGCTCCTCGCGGGGTTAATGCTGATGATCAGTTGGATAGCGGACCATTGGCAGCAATTAAAGCCGGCAACTCTCTACCGATCAAGAATATTCCTGTTGGTACAACGATTCACTGCATCGAAATGAAGCCTGGCAAGGGTGCTCAAATGGCTCGATCGGCAGGAACGTCGGTACAGTTACTGGCAAAAGAAGGTCCTTACGCTCAACTTCGCTTAAGATCTGGTGAGATACGGAAGATATCGATCGAGTGCCGAGCGACCATTGGTGAGGTTGGTAACAGCGAGCACAGTTTGAGGAGTTTAGGAAAGGCGGGCGCTAAACGTTGGAGGGGAGTTAGGCCAACGGTTAGAGGAGTTGCAATGAATCCGGTGGATCACCCTCATGGAGGTGGTGAGGGTCGTACCGGCACTAAGCGTGACCCAGTTAGTCCATGGGGTACGCTCTCTAAAGGATTTCGGACTCGTAATAATAAGCGAACTCAGAACATGATCGTTCGCAGACGAGCTAAATAAGAGGGGAAATAACATATGGCACGATCACTTAAAAAAGGACCTTTTGTTGACCTCCATCTCGTTAAAAAAGTGGATGCAGCTCGTTCTGGAAACGATAAAAGGCCGGTAAAAACATGGTCTCGACGATCAACAATCTTGCCTGACTTCGTGGGCTTAACTATAGCGGTACATAATGGAAGACAGCATGTGCCAATTTACGTGACTGAAAATATGGTCGGGCACAAACTCGGCGAATTTGCGAATACAAGGACCTTTAAAGGTCACGCCGCAGATAAAAAAGTCGCTAAGAGATAAGGTGAGGGTTTGAATATGAAAACATCGGCTGTACTTCGTGGTGTCAGATTGTCACCTCAAAAGGGTCGGCTAGTCGCTGACCAAATTAGAGGGATGTCGGTTGACAAGGCGCTAGACCTACTTAATTTCAGCCCGAAAAAAGGTGCTGAGATTATTAAAAAGGTATTGGAGTCAGCGATTGCAAATGCTGAGCACAATGATGGTGCTGATATAGACGAGTTGAAGGTTAAAACAATTTTCGTCGAAAAAGGCCCAGTTTTAAAACGCTTTCGTCCTAGAGCTAAGGGACGAGGGGTACAGATTCTTAAACCGACGTGTCATGTCTTTTTGACTGTCGGCGATCAGCCTGGAGAGTAGGTATGGGACAGAAAATCAATCCGATTGGATTTCGTTTAGGCGTTCAGCGTAATTGGAGTTCTCGTTGGTACGCGGTAGGTAGAGATTTTTCTACGATGTTGCTTCAGGATATCGAGGTAAGAAAATTCCTTAAAAAACGATTGGCTCATGCGTCCGTTGCCAAAGTTGTTATAGAGCGTCCTGCAAAGAACGCGAGGATTACGATTCATAGTGCACGTCCGGGTATTGTGATCGGAAAGAAAGGTGAGGATATAGAGGTCCTTCGTGGTGAGCTACAAAAGTTGATGGGGGTGCCGGTTCATTTAAACATTGAAGAGGTGAGGAAGCCTGAAATAGATGCGCAATTAATTGCCGATTCTATTTCACAACAACTAGAAAAGAGAATTGCATTCCGTAGGGCTATGAAGCGAGCTATACAAAATGCCATGCGGTTGGGGGCTCAGGGCATTAAGATCATGAGTGCGGGTCGTTTGAACGGGATTGATATAGCTCGTACAGAGTGGTACCGCGAGGGTCGCGTGCCACTTCACACGCTCCGAGCGGAAATCGATTATGGTACCGCCGAGGCTCAAACCCAATATGGAATTATCGGCATTAAAGTGTGGATTTATAGAGGACAAATGATCGGCGCTAATGATCAAGTTTCCACGCTACCGGCAGATGTGCCACCAGCTCCGAGAAAACCACGAAAAACGGGAGTGAAAAATGCTGCAGCCGTCTAGAACCAAATTCCGAAAACAATTCAAAGGCCGGAATTATGGTGTTGCTACTCGAGGTGCAAAGGTTTCTTTTGGTGAGTTTGGCTTGAAGGCGGTTGATCGAGGCAGATTAACGGCCAGGCAAATTGAGGCTGCTCGTCGTGCGATGACGCGTCATATTAAGCGTGGGGGACGTATTTGGATTCGAATATTCCCTGACAAGCCAATCTCTCAAAAACCAGCAGAGGTTCGAATGGGAAAAGGTAAGGGTAGCGTGGAATACTGGGTCGCTGAGATCCAGCCGGGGAAAGTGTTGTACGAAATGGATGGGGTTCAAGAAAGTGTAGCGCGCGAGGCTTTCCGTTTGGCAGCAGCTAAACTTCCTCTTCGTACCGTGTTCGTCCAAAAAAACTTGGGATAAAGCATGAAAGCAAAAGATTTGGAAACTAAAAGTGTTGAAGATTTGAATAAAGAGTTGCACGAGCTTCTTAAGGCGGCGTTTTCCCTCCGAATGCAAAAGGCGACTCAACAACTTACAAATTCAAGCGAAATTCGCAAAGTTCGGCGTGATATTGCTCGTGTTAAAACTGTTTTGGCAAAGAAAGTGAGTGCAAATGTCTGATAAGGCTACCGCCAATCGCCGTCGACTGACGGGTCGTGTTGTCTCTGATAAAATGAACAAAACGGTTACTGTGCTTGTGGAGCGTCAAGTTAAGCATCCGCTATATGGTAAGTTTTTAAAGAAATCTAGTAAATATCATGCTCATGACGACTCAAATG
>QXZO01000019.1 GCA_009886305.1 Betaproteobacteria bacterium | reverse complement strand
CCAAAAATCGCAGCACCTATTTTAAAGCCTCGACAAAAAAAGAGCTTGTAAATATTATTGATTGGATGAGTAGAAGCACCAATTTAAAGGCTTAGAGGCGAAACGCACCAGAAGCAGCCGAGCATCCAAAATATGCACTTTATTGGTGCTAATCCGAAACTTCCAAAAACCTTATTTTCATGAAAATATATATTAATCATATGGATATCGAGGGTGGCACGAAAAATGCTTATTAGGGGATAAGGGCTGCTATCTGATGGTAAAAGCGTTGGTTAGCAGAGTTTTTGGACGTCCGTCAGGGCAATCGATACATGGAGCAACCATGAAATTAATAAGCGCAATCATCAAGCCCTTTAAGCTTGACGAAGTCCGCGAAGCACTTTCGGGAATTGGAGTGCAGGGGATTACCGTCACTGAAGTTAAAGGTTTTGGGCGGCAAAAAGGACATACAGAACTATACCGCGGTGCGGAATATGTCGTTGATTTTTTGCCAAAAGTCAAAGTAGAAGCGGCTATCAGCGACGACATTCTTGATCAAGCGTTAGAAGCCATAGAAAAATCAGCTAATACCGGAAAAATCGGGGACGGCAAGATTTTCGTATTTGATCTAGAACAAGCAATTCGCATTCGAACCGGCGAGACCGGCGCGGAAGCAATTTAAGACTAAGAAAGGAAATGTACGATGCTTAAGAAGCTATTGTTTTGGGCTGCGGCTTTAGGGCTTACAGCGGCTGCAGGACCAAGTTTTGCAGAGGATACCCTCAGCGCTGGTGACACAAGTTGGATGATTGTAGCGACAGTACTGGTTATCATGATGTCAATACCAGGGCTTGCCTTATTCTACGGAGGACTTGTTCGAACGAAGAACATGTTGTCTGTCTTGATGCAAGTTTTTGCTATTGTGGCACTGATGTCTATCTTATGGGCTATCGCCGGCTACAGCTTAGCGTTTACAGAAGGTCCATTTAATAGCATTATCGGCGGATTCGATAAGGCCTTCCTCGCTGGAATTACACCAGATACATTGAGTGGCACGATTCCAGAATACGTCTTTGTAACGTTCCAACTTACATTCGCATGTATCACGCCAGCACTCATCATTGGTGCATTCGCAGAACGAATCAAATTCTCAGCTGTGCTCTGGTTTTCTGCCCTTTGGCTGTTTGTAAGTTATATCCCTATCTGCCACATGGTGTGGGGCGGGGGGTATTTGGGGTCCAAAGGCGCTCTTGATTTTGCTGGAGGAACGGTCGTTCATATTAACGCTGCCATTGCGGGTCTCGTGATCTGTTTGGTACTTGGCAAGCGACTTGGGTATGGCAAAGAAGCAATGCCTCCGCACAATCTACCTTTCACCATGGTTGGAGCAGCACTTCTTTGGGTTGGCTGGTTTGGATTCAACGTAGGTAGTGAATTGGCGGCTGACGGTACCGCAGGATTAGTGCTCCTAACAACACAACTGTGTACCGCTGCATCGGTTCTTGGCTGGTTATTTATTGAGTGGATCACTCGCGGCAAACCAACCATGTTAGGGGGCGCCTCTGGAGCCGTAGCCGGCCTAGTTGCCATCACTCCGGCATGCGCGTTTGTTGGCCCCATGGGAGCCATCGTTTTGGGTGCGATCACCGGTGTGGTTTGCTTCTTCGCTTGTACTAAGATCAAGTCGGCATTTGGCTACGACGATTCACTAGATGTGTTCGGCGTTCACGGAATTGGCGGCATCATCGGAGCAATCGGCGCAGGCATTTTGTGTGCACCTGGCCTTGGTGGAGTGGGTTACGGAGAAGGAGTCACAATGGGCTCTCAAGTCGCCATTCAAATCGAAGGTGTCGTCATCACGATCCTATGGAGTGGTATCGCCAGCTTAATCCTTATCAAGATCGTTGACGGCATTGTCGGTATTCGACCTACAGAGGATGAGGAGCGTGAAGGTTTAGATGCAACCTCGCACGGAGAAGCTGCTTACCATAATTAATAAAATTTTAAGTTTTATCTCCCCTTTTGGGCGCCCTCGTGGCGCCCTTTTTTATGTTCATCAAAACGTATGGCTCTTAACTGGTCTGTTAGAATCTAGTTCACTAAGTTTGACTTTGTTCTTTAACCAGCCATTTCACGTGAAAGCAAAGATACCGGTGAATTTACTTTTCATAATTGATCCTCTAGAAACACTCAAAATTGAGAAGGACACCTCGTTCTTAATGATGCGAGAAGCGCAGCAACGCGGACATCAAGTCTGGGTGGCGACACCCAAAGATCTTAAGTTTTCAGATGATAGGGTGTCCATCAGTGCTCAACAAATATTAATAAGCGATAAAACTAAAATTTGGTATGAAGTGACCCAATCAAAAGATTTATCTTCATCCAACCTAGATGGCATCCTAATGCGGAAAGATCCGCCATTCGATATGGAATACGTTTACAGCACGTATTTACTCGAGGCGATGGAAAAGGAGGGCTGTCGGGTATTCAATCGGCCACAAAGCATACGAGACTTCAATGAAAAAATTGCCATCACAAAATATCCTCAATTTATTGTGCCAACTATAGTCACTGCTAATTTAACAGCAATTAAACACTTCATTACAGAACAGAAAGAGGTGGTTCTAAAGCCTCTTGATGGCATGGGTGGATCATCGGTATTCCGATCACGTCCGGAGGACCCTAATTTAGGAGTGATTGTAGAAACGCTCACTGAATTAGGTTGCCGAACTATTATGATACAAAAATTTATTCCACAAATTAGTGCCGGCGACAAAAGGGTTCTGCTGATTGACGGCGAACCAGTACCCTATTCTTTAGCGCGAATACCTCAAGGGTCAGATCATCGAGGAAATCTTGCCGCCGGTGGTCGAGGCGTGGCTATGGCGCTGACAGAACGCGAAAAGGAAATATCAAGCGTACTCGGACCAGAGCTTTCAGAAAAAGGGTTGTTGTTGGTAGGCTTAGATATCATTGGGGATTACCTTACCGAGATTAACGTAACTAGCCCGACCTGTATGCGTGAAATACAAGACCAAACAGGATTCGATGTTCCAAAAATGTTTATTGACTCAATAGAGAAAAATATTGGAAAAAATTCTTAGAGAAAGATCAGCATCATGGTTGGCATAGTATTAATCACGCACGGCTCCCTTGGACAGAGCCTCATCGACTGCGCTAAACATGTCATTGGCGACCCAATAAATAATATAACTGCAGTGGAGATCAATGGAAACGTTTCGATCGAGGCGATGACAAAAAAAGCTGCCGAAGCGATCTCAAACGTAGATGACGGGGCAGGAATTATTGTTCTCACTGATATGTACGGGGGTAGCCCAAGCAACATCACCAAAAAGCTTCTCGAGACCGATAATATTTATGGTATTTCTGGAGTGAACTTACCAATGTTAATCCGAGTGCTCACTTATCGAGAAGAGGATATGAAAACGCTTATTAAAAAAGGTTTATCTGGTGGCAGCGAAGGTGTCATACAGATACCGCTGAAATAACAAAAGGTCGATATGCGAAGGGAAAAAATAGAAATAATGAATCAACTAGGATTGCATGCAAGAGCATCAGCCAAATTGACACAGCTTGCAGGCCAATATCAATCCGAAATTTGGCTCAGCCGTGATGACCATAAAGTCAATGCTAAAAGTATTATGGGCGTCATGATGTTAGCCGCAGCAAAAGGGGTATTCCTCGACTTAGAGGTCGACGGTTCAGATGAGGATGAAGCCATCAACGCCATTAAAAACTTAGTTTCAGACTTTTTTGGAGAAGGGCAATAAAGTGGAAATAATCGAAAGTTGTACATTCTCGGCCGGCACGCAGCGGAGGATAAATAAGTGAGCTTCACGATACACGGCGCGGGCGTCTCAGGCGGCATCGCTATAGGACGCGCACAACTCGCTTCTCATGCACTACTAGAAGTAACGCATTATGGCATTCCAAAAAATAAAATTAAAAGTGAAAAAACTCGTTTTGATCGAGCAATAAAAACAGTTAGCAAAGAGCTTAAAGGCTTAAAAAAACAAATGGCCTCGGATATACCTGAGGCTGAATTTGAAGCCTTTATCAATTTACATAAAATGATTTTGGAAGATTCAACTCTTTCGGAAGCCCCTAAAAACATCATTGAATCAATGGGCTGCAATGCTGAGTGGGCGTTAAAAATACAACTAGACAAACTACTGGAACAATTCTCAAAGATTGAAGATGCTTACTTGCGCGAAAGAAAAGCAGATGTGCGTCAAGTTGCGGAAAGAATATTAAAAGCACTACTCGGACGGCCGGGAGACGCCCCAACGAATAACGCTGAAGAAAACACAATAATTGTCGCCCATGATTTATCCCCTACGGACGTAGTACTTTTTAAGCAACACAAATTTGCGGGCTTTATTACTGACCTAGGCGGCGCGACATCCCACACCACCATTGTCGCCCGAAGCCTAAACATTCCCTCCGTTGTCGCGCTTCACCAGGCCAGGACGCTAATTCGGGAAAACGAACTGATTATTGTCGACGGTACAGCCGGCGTGGTCATCGTTAATCCTGATGAAATAATACTGAGTGAATACGAGGTTCTTCGAAAACAGTGGTTATTAGCGCAACAAAAGCTGAGGCGTTTGAGACGTAATCGGGCAACTACAATTGACGGTGCAGATATAGAATTGAGCGCAAATATCGAATTACCAGAAGACGTCTCATCAGCAAAGGAAAATGGCGCTACCGGTGTTGGTCTATTCAGAACAGAGTTCTTATTTCTTAATCGTGGCGACCTTCCTTCTGAAGATGAGCAATTTGAGGCTTATCGACAAGTTGTTCGCGATATGAAGAACGCAACAATTACAATTAGGACTTTTGACTTAGGTTCAGATAAACAGCCTGACGGATATACGCGAGTCGCCCCTAACCCAGCGCTTGGACAACGAGCAATAAGACTCTGTCTAGCCGAGCCCCGTTTATTTCATCATCAACTTAGGGCAATACTTCGGGCATCCAAATTCGGGAAGATACGAATCCTAATTCCAATGCTCTCGAATATCCATGAAATTGACCAAGCGCTTCATCTGATCTCAGAAGCAAAAGAATCCCTCGACGTCGAAGGTATTACGTACGACCGAAAAGTCGAAATTGGAGGAATGATTGAGGTTCCTGCTGCTGCCCTATCAATAAATGCATTTCTTAAAAAACTAGATTTTGTATCAGTGGGTACGAATGACTTAATTCAATACACACTAGCAATAGACCGAACTGACGACGCGGTAGCGCACCTATACGATCCGATGCATCCCGCCATCCTTCAACTGCTTTCCCATATCATCAGCTCTGCCAACCGAGTTAATAAATCTGTGGCTGTTTGCGGCGAGATCGCTGGAGACCCATCCATTACGCGATTACTATTGGGGATGGGATTACGGACATTTTCAATGCATCCAGCACATCTGCTAGCAGTAAAACAAAAAGTGCTTACTTCCGACCTACGGCAAGCAACATCAATCACAAAAAAAATTCTAAGAGCTCAGCATCCCACCCGTGTTGAAGAGCTCATTAACCAGCTCAACACAGGCTAACCAAAACGGTGAAAATAGATCCTCATGAACTAAAGAATCACCTAAAAAATAAAATGGGCAGCTTGTACGTTGTACATGGCAACGAGATTCTGTTAGGGCTAGAGGCTGCAGACCTAATTCGGCGCGCCACAAAACATCAAGGCTTTGAAGACCGAATCATATTGGTGGCAGAAAATAGATTTGATTGGTCCAAGCTAAAGGAGCAATCTCAGGCAATCTCACTTTTTTCGAATAATAAAGTCGTTGATCTCCGGATGCCCACAGGTAAACCAGGGAAATTAGGTGGTGAGACACTAAAAACGTACGTTGAAAATATACCTGAAAATACAGTCACGTTAATTACACTACCAGGACTCGATCGAAGCACTCGAACCTCAAAATGGTTCACAGCACTTGAAAAATATGGCGTCTCAATTGAAGTAAAAAAAGTATATCGAGAACATCTACCTCGCTGGATCGCGAGTCGATTAAAACTTCAAAAACAAACAATGGATCAAGATGCGCTACAACTACTAGCGGCCAGAGTGGAAGGTAATCTTATCGCAGCACATCAAGAGATTCTAAAATTAGGCCTGCTACTACCAGAAGGTCACCTGTCACTGGAAAATGTTAAGAAAGCCGTTGTTGATGTAGCCCGCTTTGATCCGTTTGATTTAGGTCCAGCTGTACTAAAGGGTAACAGGAACTTACTAATACGAATATTGCGCGGTCTAGAAAAAGAAAATTTAGCACCACCTCTAGTGCTATGGGTACTCGCCGAAGAGGCTAAAGTTTTGTTGCGAGTTAAGACAGCACTAAATAGAGGGCTAGACATGAGATCTGCATGCGCAGATGCCGGAGCCTGGGGCTTGCGACAAAAACTCATACCGAATATTGTGCATCAAATCACTGCGGAGACGCTAAAAAGCGCAGTGATTCAAGCTTCTTGGATCGATAAACAGATTAAAGGGATAGAGGTCGGAGATGCTTGGGCAAATTTGTTAGAGCTCGCACTTTCAATAACACCATCCAGAACTTAGTTTATAGTCCAATTTGGCTGTAAAATATGGCCATAAAGTCAAACACTCAGTTATGAACTCAAGTCACTACATGACCAACCTGGGCGAAATCGCCCGAACAGCGAGTCAAGCAATCGCCACCGCAGACACGCGCACTAAAAACACTGCCCTAATTACTATCGCCGATGAACTTGTCTCAAAGCAACAGGACATTCTCAATGCAAATGCACAAGATATCATCGAAGCTCAAAAAAAAGGGCTCGCTGACGCATTGATTGACAGGCTCACGCTAACAAGTGAGGCGATAGAAAATATGGCTAGAGGCATTGTCCAAATTTCGGACTTACCCGATCCGGTTGGAGAAATTAGTGACATGCAATCGCGCCCATCAGGAATT
>QXZO01000189.1 GCA_009886305.1 Betaproteobacteria bacterium | reverse complement strand
ATATCCTCTAGAAAATCAGGATGCATTTTGAACCAACTTCTCAATTAATACTTTGAGATCCAGCCGCTTCATGAGCCGCCATAGAGTCAGCGGGCACGTCACCACTACGCTCCACATCAAGGGTCATTTGCTCACTCATGTCGGGGCTCTCCTCTAATAACTCTCCCAAGTCATCTAGGGGAGGCAATTCACCGAGCACCTTGAGGCCTAAGTCGTCCAGAAAGGCCTCTGTCGTGCCAAATAATGCCGGCCTCCCTGGAGTCTCCCTGACACCAACTTGATCGATCCAGCCGCGAGCTTCAAGTGTCCTGAGAATATTCGGCGAAACAGCCACACCACGAACATCCTCGATATCGCCCCTAGTAACGGGTTGTTTGTAGGCAATGATGGCTAACGTTTCGAGCACAGCTCTGGAGTATTTCGGAGGCCTCTGTGGTTCTAATCTATCTAAACGAGATTGGAAACTCGCACGGACCTGAATACGCCATCCGCTTGCCACCTCTACTAATTCACCGCTACGAGAAGACCACTCTTCGGCGATTTGGCTCAACAAAGTTCTAACCATACTTGAATCAACTTCCTCATTAAACATCCGCTTAATATCCGATATTGACAGCGGCTCAGTGGACGACAAAAGTGCGGCCTCAACCGTATATTTAAATTCGGTAATCTCTTGCTCACTAAACTCCATTTGATAACCTCACATATATAGTCGAGAACACTCCATGTTGCGACAACTCAATAGATGTATCTTTGGCCAACTCAAGGATTGCCAGGAAGGAAACAACAACGTATTGGACACCTTTATCTAACTCAAATAATTCATCAAATCGAAAAAATTGCTGGTTTTTTAGACGCCGTAAAATCTGACTCATATGTTCTCGAACCGATAACTCCTCACGACTAATCGTATGATGCCGATTATTCTTTGCTCTATTAATAATCGTCACCCAAGCCTGGCGAAGATCCTCGGGCTTCACCATCGGGGGGGATACATAGTCTGATTTCTCAAAAAATATTGTCGCCTGATGGAAATCACGGCCGACAACTGGGTGCTCATCCAACCGAACAGATGCTTTCTTCATGCGCTCGTATTCGATCAAACGTCTGACGAGCTCAGCCCTTGGATCCAAATCTTCCTCTTCCCCTTCAACGGGCGGACGCGGCAAAAGCATCCTCGATTTTATTTCAGTCAGAACTGCCGCCATTAATAAATACTCGGCTGCTAATTCTAAATTATGAGATTTCATCGACTCAACATAGACCATATACTGACTTGTCAAATCAGCCATAGGAATGTCAAGAACGTCAAGGTTTTGCTTTCGAATAAGAAAGAGAAGCAGGTCAAGCGGGCCCTCAAAAGATTCAAGCATGACCTGAAGAGCCTCGGGAGGGATGTAGAGATTAATAGGCACGTCTATTATCGGCTCACCCCGAAACATACCGATACGTGTTTGCTCTAGTGACAAATCTACCAAGTCAGCTGGATCCATAAATTACCTTAAAAACCACTATATATTGTGTAAAGTCTTTAAAAGTACCCTATATAGCGTGAATTTTCCAGCTTTTCTTACCGGTGAACTCAAATTTCCTTACGAAATTCCAATGAACCGTTTTTAGCGTTAATCACAATAGAATCTCCAGCGGCAAACTCTCCATCCAGAATCAATTTTGATAAAGGGTTTTCAATCTCAGACTGAATCGCTCGTTTTAGTGGTCTCGCCCCATAAGCGGGATCGAAATTACTATCGCCCAGCATTTCTAATACTCCATCACGGACATCCAGCCCGATATCTAGCAATGCCAAGCGGTGACCAAGTCTTGCTAATTGAATACCCAGAATCGCGCTAACATGCTTTCGATCCAATCCATGAAAAACAACTACTTCATCAATTCGATTAATAAACTCGGGCTTGAATGAGTTCTTGACCTCTCCCATTACAACGTTTTTTAAAGCATCATAGTCGGAGAAATCCATAGACTGGATAATTTGGGATCCTATGTTTGATGTCATGACCATTACCGTATTTTTAAAGTCTACAGTTCTTCCCTGGCCGTCCGTCATACGACCATCATCAAGCGCCTGCAGCAACACGTTAAACACATCAGGATGCGCTTTCTCGATCTCATCAAGCAATATCACTGAGTATGGCTTACGTCGCACTGCTTCCGTTAGATATCCTCCTTCGTCATAACCAACGTAGCCTGGAGGAGCACCTATCAAACGAGATACGGAATGTTTCTCCATAAATTCCGACATATCAATACGAACCAGTTGCTCTTCAGAATCAAAGAGAAAATGAGCAAGAGTTTTGCATAGCTCGGTCTTACCAACGCCCGTTGGACCAAGAAATAAAAATGAACCATATGGTCGGTTTGGATCGCTCAAACCCGCTCTAGAGCGACGTACGGCATCTGACACAAGTCGAATAGCCTCATTCTGCCCAATGACACGCTGATGCAGTTTCGACTCCATCAAAAGTAATTTATCTCTCTCTCCTTGCATCATTCTGGACACCGAAATACCTGTCGCTCGAGAGACTACATCAGCAATTTCATCAGCACCCACCTCAGTTTTTAATAACTGAAAGCTTTCGGCGTTTTCGCTCAATTGGGTGTCTTTTTGCAACTGAGCTTCCAGGCTAGGCAATTTGCCGTACTGCAGCTCCGAGACTAAGGACCAATCTCCCTCGCGCTTCGACACGTCAATTTGAAGCTTAACTTGATCAATTTTCTCCTTGACTTGTTGCGTGCCTTGCACGAGGGATTTCTCAGCCTTCCATATCTCATCCAAATCCGAATACTCTTTGTTGAGTCGATCAATCTCAGCTTCGATAGCGTCCATTCTCTTCTTAGACGCTGAATCAGTCTCTCTTTTTACCGCTTCTCGCTCTATTTTTAGCTGAATCAAACGTCTGTCAATTTTATCTAGCTTCTCCGGCTTCGAGTCCAGTTCCATTTTGATACGTGCCGCTGCCTCATCGATTAAATCAATCGCTTTGTCAGGCAAAAACCGGTCTGTTATGTATCTATTCGATAAGGTAGCTGCCGCAACAATAGCGGGATCCGTTATATCAACACCATGATGGAGCTCATATCTCTCTTGCAGCCCTCTCAATATAGCGATGGTGTTCTCCACGGTGGGCTCATCTACGATCACCTTCTGAAATCGTCGCTCAAGCGCAGAATCTTTTTCGACATATTTTCGATATTCATCTAATGTTGTAGCACCGACACAATGAAGATCTCCTCGCGCTAAAGCCGGTTTCAACATATTCCCCGCGTCTAGAGCGCCCTCAGACTTCCCAGCACCCACCATCGTATGCAGTTCATCGATAAAAATGACTGTCATGCCATCATCTCGTGCCAATGCCTTCAGAACGGACTTGAGTCGTTCTTCAAAATCACCCCGATACTTTGCACCAGCGAGAAGCGATGCCATATCTAGCGATAACACTCGTTTTCCCTTGAGGCTATCAGGAACCTCGTCATTAATAATTCTTTGGGCCAGCCCCTCGACAATAGCCGTCTTTCCCACTCCAGGCTCTCCGATAAGCACCGGATTGTTTTTTGTCCGTCGCTGCAAAATCTGAATAGTACGTCGGATCTCATCATCTCGGCCGATTACAGGGTCAAGCTTCCCCTGTCTCGCACTCTCCGTCACATCTACGGTGTAACGCTCAAGTGCCTGACGTTGATTTTCGACATCTGGAGAATCGTTTGACTCCCCCCCTCTCACATCTTCAATAACCGATTTTAAAGCTGGCTCTGAGCCACCGTGCTCTCTAAGAAGCTTTCCTACGCCATGCTTCTCACGAATTGCCACCAATAAAAATAATTCAGTAGAAACATATTGATCGGTAAGTTGTTCTGATAATTTCTCTGTTGCACTCATCAACCGATTCATCGATTGTGAAATGGCTAGATGCTGCGCCTCTTTAACGATAGGAAAATTACTTATTGCTATTTCTAAAGCTTGTTTTAAAGCATCAGTTTTCACCCCAGAGCGTAGCAATATTGATTGTATTAATCGCTCATCTGAGTCAATTAAGGCGTAAAGTAAATGTTCTGGCTCAATCGTCGTATTACCCTTGCCCGATGCAAGCGCCTCCGCAGATGCTAACGACTCTTGGAATCGAGTCGTGAATTTATCAAATCTCATGACGTTTCCTTATATGGATCTCTAGTTAGTACTAAAATTGGGGGATATTTAAGAATTTCAAGTGCGCCCAACAGTTGAAGTCGATTTTGAATTCTATTTCTAACGTTTAGATAATCATAAGGTTGCGAATAATGAAAAAGGTCCTATTAACTTTTATTTTATTGTTAGCCAGTTGGGGAACCGTTTACGCGGTTGACTCTGATATCGATAAAGCTCTAGTGATTGAGATGCAGTCCGTGGCATCAACATTCGTAAAAAGTCTAGGTAAAACACTTAAAACAACAATGCAGACTGAGGGACCAAAGGCTGCTATCCGCGTGTGTGAGACGGTGGCACCCGCATTGGCAAATCAATTGTCTCGGGAGACAGGATGGAAAATATCACGGGTCAGTCTCAAAGTTCGAAACCCATTGATTGGCACACCTGATGCATGGGAGCGAGAACAATTGATAAAATTCTCTAACTCCCTCCGTACTGATAGCGCTCAGCTGGATGTCATTGAAGTAACTTTTAATGAAGATAACTCTGAGCGGCGTTTAGTTCGATACATGCGAGCTCTACCTACCGGGCCACTTTGTCTGACTTGTCACGGAAAACTAGATGACATTCCGGACGAAGTAGCATCTGTCTTAGAAGAATTGTATCCTCATGATAAAGCAATCGGCTACGCACGAGGTGAAATTAGAGGTGCGATTTCTATACAGGGAAATCGAGACTGAGCCCTTATAAAGCGATAGAGCAAAATTGAATTCAACCGAAATTAAATATAAATGATCAGTGATAAGAATTTAAAACAATCGATTCAAGCTAGTGTAGATCTATCGATACAGGAAGACCTCGGAGACGGTGATTTAACAGCATCATTGATACCAAAAAATACACTAGGTGAGGCATCGATCATATCTAGAGTGAATTGTATTCTGTGCGGTATCGATTGGGCTGAAAAAACCTTTCACTCACTGGCCCAGTCCATCAAAATTGATTGGCATTATCATGACGGGGAGCAAGTAGCCGCAGGTGAGTCTATTTGTACCCTGCGTGGGCCAGTGCGAGCTCTTCTGACTGGAGAGAGAGCAGCACTAAACTTTTTACAAACACTTTCCGCTGTTGCGACTAAAACAAACCGTTATGTAAAAGCGATTGCACACACCAAAGCGAAGATTCTCGACACGAGAAAAACACTCCCGAATTTGAGGCTTGCCCTGAAATACGCAGTAAAGATGGGGGGTGGAGAAAATCATCGCATAGGACTATTTGATGGCATATTAATAAAAGAAAACCACATCATTGCGTGCGGCGGAATAACTAATTCACTGAAGTCCGCTCAGAACATTGGGGAACAGATTCCTATTCAAATCGAGGTCGAGTCAATCCCTCAATTAAGAGAAGCCCTTGCTAATGACGCAAAATTGATTTTACTGGACAACTTCACCCTACAATCCATGAATGAGGCAGTACGAATTGTCAATGGGCAGGCGTTATTAGAGGCCTCTGGTGGGATAACTCTCAAGTCGATTGTGGAAATCGCCGAGACTGGCGTCGATCGAATATCGATCGGCACCTTAACAAAAGATATTGAATCGATCGACTTATCCATGCGCCTCACGTTTGAAA
>QXZO01000188.1:7611-37015 GCA_009886305.1 Betaproteobacteria bacterium | reverse complement strand
GACTTACTCCTGTTTGATCCTAAAACAGTTAATCGCGGCCCCTCCATACGATTGCACGATCTCCCGTCAGGTGCCTCACGCTTGATAACCCCATCTGTTGGCGTCCATGGCGTGTGGGTTAACGGTCACAAAGTAGCTGATGGTGAGGGCTTGTTACACCAGGCACCTCTTGCCGGCCAAGTTATTCGAGAATATGACAGTTTTTAACCCTAAACTCGAACTACTAGCCTAGTGTCCACTGGTTAAAGAAGCTCTTCCAGCTGCTTGACGAGCTTTGCGTTCATCGGATCCATCGAAGCTGTAAAACTAAACGCTTGCTCACCGTCTCGAGAGATCAGATATTTGTGGAAGTTCCACTGGGGCGCGTCACCGGTCATAGCTTGCAGCTCCTTGAACACTGGATTGGTGTTGGGCCCTACCACATCCGTTTTTTCGATCATTGGAAAACTAACTCCATAATTGAGTTTGCAGAAATTCTGTATGTCTTCGTTAGACCCGGGTTCTTGGTTACCAAAGTTGTTTGCCGGAAAACCGATTACAACAAAATCTTTGGTGCTATATTTCTGAAATAGGGCCTCCAGCGCTTCATATTGAGGAGTATTTCCGCAATAGCTAGCTGTGTTCACTGCTAATATGACTTTACCGCGATAGTCACAAAAATTGACGGACTCACCGGTTAGGTTAGTCAAGTTGGTGTTCAGTACCTTGGGGCAATCATCAGACATGGCATTTTGAGAGAATAGTAAAGTGAAAAGAAAGATTAAAATTTGTTTTGGCATTGGAAAAAATCCTCGTAGCAGAAGTCGTAACTGCATTTTAATAAAACGAATTTAATAGAATAACAAAAATGGGACCATTAAAAGATATAAAGGTTCTCGAGTTGGGCCAATTAATTGCGGGTCCATTTTGCACGAGAGTTATGGCGGAGTTTGGTGCACAAGTCATCAAGGTCGAATCTCCTAAAGGGGGTGACCCGCTAAGAAAGTGGAGAAAGTTGTACAAAGACAAGTCTCTTTGGTGGCTGTTACAAGCTAGAAATAAGCAATCAGTAACGATTAATTTAAAGGAGCGAGATGGTCAGGAAATCGTGCGCTGTTTAGCGAAAGATGCAGATATAATTGTGGAGAATTTTCGACCGGGTGCTATGGAGAAGTGGGGTTTAGATTATGAAACGCTCGCGAAAGAGAACCCCGGTTTGGTTATGGTTCGCTTATCAGGTTACGGGCAAACAGGACCTTATAGGGATAGGCCCGGGTTCGGCGCAATTGGTGAGGCCATGGGTGGTTTGCGTCATGTAACGGGCTATCCTGATCGACCTCCGGTAAGAGTGGGTATTAGTTTGGGTGATGCTATAGCCTCGCTATACGGCGTTATTGGCGCCTTAATGGCGTTAAGACAGCGTGAGGCTAGTGGTAAGGGGCAAATCGTAGATGTTGCATTGTATGAGGCGGTTTTTAGTCTTATGGAAAGTATGGTTCCAGAATTTGACTACTATGACTTCGTTCGTGAGCGAACAGGCTCATCGCTACCAGGCATTGCCCCTTCGAACTCCTATCTAACCAAGGACAAGAAGTACGTAGTAATTGGTGCAAACGGTGATTCTATTTTTAAGCGGATGATGCTTGCTATAGAGCGGGAGGATTTGGCTGACGACCCCAACCTCTCGCACAACGACGGACGAGCGAAGCGCTGCGATGAGTTAGACGCAGTTATAGGGGCTTGGTGTGCATCAAAAGACCTTAAAGATGTTCTAAGCGCTCTAGAGAAAGCTGAGGTGCCTTCCGGGAAAATATTTGATGTAACTGATATTGTCTCGGATGTTCATTATCGCGCGAGACAAATGATTCAAGAGCATAAGTTATCAGAAGACGAGACTCTGCTGATACCTGGTATTGTCCCAAAGTTATCGGATACTCCGGGCGAAACTAATTGGCTAGGGCCCGATCTCGGCCAGCACACTGATGATGTATTAGGAGCGGCAGGATATACAGCGGAAGACATTGAAGATTTTCGGCGTCGTAAAATAATTTAAGATTGATTTAGGGTCGGTTGGTTTTTATTATTTTAATGGGGAGGCTTATTTGAGTTGGAGCAAGACAACGAGTTTATTGAATGACGGATATACAAAACGTCATCTGTGGGCTTGGTCAATGTATGATTTTGCTAACTCTGGTTATACGACAGTCGTCATTACGGCAATTTTTAATGCGTATTTCGTGTCTGTAGTTGCTGATAATGCTGTTTGGGCCACTTTCTTATGGACATCAGTTTTATCGCTTTCTTACTTAATAGTAATGTTTTTGGGCCCACTGCTCGGTGCTTATGTTGACATGAGCGGATCGCGAAAGAGGGTTTTATTAGTACTCACTTTGGCCTGTGCTTTAAGTACCGTTTGTTTGTCAAACGCAGGCCGAGGCGATCTTTGGTTTGCTGCGCTATTTCTGATCTTTTCAAATACCTTTTTCAGCCTTGGTGAAAATGTCATCGCGTCTTACCTACCTGATCTTGCGAAAAAGGAAACAGTTGGTCGTGTATCTGGAGTTGGGTGGGCGGTTGGATATGTTGGTGGAATACTGACCTTAGCGTTGTGTCTCATTGTTGTTACCGAGTTGAAAGCCATAGGGTGGGAGGCTGAGCAGTATGTACCCATCACGTTAATTATCACAGGCTTACTTTTCGTCGTTGCCGCATTACCTACATTTATCTATCTCAATGACCGTGATGGCATAAAGGTAACGAAAGTAACTGTTGCTTCAGTTAATAAAAGATTTTTGGAGACGTTCAGTCAACGCCATCGATTTACTGATTTACATCGTTTTCTGCTAAGTACGGTTTTTTTTCAAGGGGGAGTGCAGGCGGTAATAGCCCTAGCTGCTATTTATGCTCAACAGGTAATCGGATTCACCTTTACTGAGACAATATTGTTAATCATGGTTGTCAATGTTACGGCTGCTTTTGGTGCTTACACTTTCGGTCGTCTACATGACGTTCTCGGTCACCGAAATTCACTTGCCATCATCTTATGCGGATGGATTGTTACTACTGTTTTGGCTTGGCTGTCTGATGAGAGATTAAGCTTCTGGATTGCAGCGAATCTTGTGGGATTGTTGCTGGGAGCCTGTCAATCTAACGCTCGGGCGTTTGTCTCGGTATTGACGCCAATAAACAGACAGGCTGAGTTTTTTGGGCTGTGGGGTTTTTCGGTCAAGTGTGCGTCAATTATTGGGCCTCTCACATATGGAGGACTCACTTGGCTGACTGGAGGGGATCACCGAAATGCGATTTTATCCCTAGTTGTGTTGTTTGTCATAGGTCTTGCAATATTACTTACGGTCGACACTGAGCGAGGCGTCACGGCGGCAAATGGTAAATATTAGTAGCGATGATGCCTGCTAACTTTTGTTTTTTATGGCTGATTTAGGCCTGAAAGCATTGCAGAAATCCTTTCGGCAATCAATATAAGGCCCGCCGATGAGGTCGATGCAGTAGGGGACAGCAGCAAAAATTCCGTGTGCGATTACGCGCCCTTCATTATTTCTCAATCCTTCTAACGTCTCTTTGATGGCTTTCGGTTGTCCCGGCAAATTAACTATAAGACTTTTCTTTCTAATTACGGCTGCTTGTCGGGATAGGATTGCTGTGGGCACGAAATTAAGACTGATCTGTCGCATTTGTTCACCAAATCCTGGCATTATTTTATCCGCGACAGCTAAAGTTGCCTCAGGAGTTACGTCTCTAGGTGAGGGACCGGTTCCCCCAGTTGTAAGGACAAGGTCGCATTGTGCTTGATCCACAATCTCTATTAAGTTGGATTCAATTATCCCTTGTTCATCGGGTATTAGTTTTTCAACATATTCAATCGGGTTCACTATTGCGCTATCCAGCCATTCTCTTAAAGAGGGCAATCCTTCGTCTTTATATACCCCGCTAGAAGCCCGATCGCTGATGGAGACAAGTCCGATACGTAGTTTTTCTTCGCTCATATAGTGGTTTAACCTTTGTATTTTATTCTATCTAATTCTCTTAGGACTATACCAAATTGATATGCTTGACTTTATTTCTCATTTTTTTGTAACAATGTAGATATAAATTTAAATAATTTTCGGTAAGAAATTTTTGATCTAGAGTTCATTGTTCCTCGACAGTCTGAAATCAGCTCTTCTAGTATGTTTGAGTCTGCTTTCGGGTACAGCCTTATAAATTCCTTACAACCGTTTTCGTTAGAAATCATTTTTTCACGCCAAGACTCTGCCGCGTGTAGGAGCTTTACTTTCTGCGCAGAGGGTTGCTTGAGTTGTTCAAGTTGTGCGCGGATTGGCTCAACCTCAATAGTTCGCATTATCTTCCCGATGAATTGCAACTGTCTTCTTTTTGCGCCATTTTGAGAAATTTTTTTCGCTCCTAGTACTTCATCTCTTAAGGAGTCTGGAAGATCCAATTTTTTTAAAAGGTCTTTAGGAAGGTCGACAAGTGCTTTACCGATGTTTTGCAGCTCTTCCATTTCTTTTTTTTGTTTTGTTTTACTTGGTCGTGACGATTCCATAAGTCTGATAGGAAATTGGTGGTGGTGATATCATGCATTACTTAACTCGTATTGAGAGTCCTATAATTTTAAGCATTATTAGTTAATCCATAAGTTAATCATGAGTAATTTAATACAATGGCCCAAGAAAAATTCGCGTATAGCATAGACCAATTCAAAGAAATTGCCCAACAAACCATCCAATTGGCAAAAGCCTTAGGAGCGAGCTCCGCTGAGGTGGACCTTAATGAAGGGCTTGGAAGCGCCGTATCTGTGCGCAAAGGTGAAGTTGAGAATTTAGAGTACAACCGAGATAAAGGGTTGGGTGTGACGGTCTATGTTGGGCAGCGTAAGGGTTTTGCCAGCACGTCTGACCTTACAGAGAATGCAATCAAGCATACGGTCGAGGCTGCCGTAGCTATTGCCCAGCTGACTGCAGAGGATCCTTTCTCTGGATTGGCTGATCCAAATCGGTTAGCTAAAGAGATCGTTGAGCTTGATCTTTACCATCCGTGGAATATCTCGATGGAGAAATCAATTATTCTTGCACGTGAATGTGAGCAGGCAGCATTTGACATAAGCCCGGAGATTAAAAATTCGGAAGGTGCTAGCGTATCTGTTCAAGAGGGTCAGTTCGTTTACGCTAATTCAAATGACTTTATTCATGGGTTTCCTAGTACTCGGCATTATATTAGTTGTTCTGTGACTGCAGGTGAGGGCGATCAAATGCAAAGAGATGGGTGGTGGAGCACCGCACGATGTGCAGATGATATGGAGGCGGCCCTTGATATTGGGAAGCAGGCGGGTCGTCGTGCTCTTGGGAAAGTAGGTGCGAAAAAGATCAACACTAAGAAAATACCAGTTGTATTTGAGGCTCCAATTGCTTCCGGCATTTTGAGACATTTTGTTTCTGCAGTTAGCGGCGGTAATTTATATCGTAAACAGTCCTTTCTTGAAGGTGTCATCGGAGAAAGTGTTTTCCCCGATTTTTTTTCAATTGAAGAAGACCCATTCGTGCGACGTGGGTTGTCCAGCTCTGCTTTCGACAATGAAGGCGTGCGAACTGAAAAGCGCTCAATTGTGTCATCTGGAAAATTAGAGGGTTTATTTCTAAGTACATATTCTGCTAAAAAACTTGGGCTGACCTCGACGGGGAACGCGGGTGGTGCTCATAATCTATCTGTCCATGCTCAAGGTCACACGCACGACTTTAATGATTTATTAAAGATGATGGGTACGGGTTTCCTTGTTACTGATTTGCTTGGGCACGGAACCAATATGGTAACGGGAGATTATTCTCGTGGGGCATCAGGATTTTGGGTGGAAAATGGGGAGATAATTCATCCAGTGCAAGAGGTCACTGTGGCCGGAAATCTTAAAGATATGTTTAAAGCTATCCGAGGGGTTGGAAGTGACCCTTTAAACCGTTCGTCATTTAAAGTTGGCTCTTTGTTGATAGATTCAATGACTGTCGGCGGTGATTAGACCAAGGGAAGATGTCACGGTCTTAACTCCGGAAGGGGGCGGACAATCAACCTCGATGCGACAAGCTTTACTGGTCTTCTTGCCATTTGCCTGTGGATATTTCTTATCTTATTTGTTTCGCTCCGTTAATGCTGTTATAGCGCCAAATCTTATTTCCGAGTTTGACTTAAGTGCTAGTCAATTGGGACTTTTAACTTCGGTTTACTTTCTTACATTCGCATCGCTGCAAATTCCAATCGGTGTGTTTTTAGATCGATTTGGGCCAAGACGTGTTAACGCTTCACTGCTGATTTTGGCATCTATTGGCGCACTGATATTCTCTAAAGCAGACGATTTTCAAACGCTTCTCTTGGGTCGTGCATTTATAGGTTTCGGGGTGGCTGCTTGCCTTATGTCGAGTATTAAGATTTTCTCGCAGTGGTTTCCAAAAGAAAAACTGCCTGAGATGACTGGAAGAATTATGTTTGTCGGTGGTCTTGGTGCAATCTCTGCAACAGCGCCAGTAGAGTTTATGTTGTCTTTCACCGGATGGAGAGAACTTTTCGTTGGTTTATTTTTTGCAACTGTTATTGCCTCAGTGATTATTTTCTTTATCGCACCTGATAAAAAAGATACTTACGATATTGGTTCTACTAAAGATCAATTGCGGGGTGCGTTGAGCGTATACAAAGCGCCAATATTTTGGAGTATCGCTTTGGGATCTGTGTTGCCGCAAGCGTTTAATATGTCTGTTCAAGGTTTATGGGCAGGACCTTGGTTATCTGATGTGGCTGAATTAGATCGACCCAGTGTGGCATTACACTTGTTGTTGTTAGGACTTGCTACCATGGTCGGGTTTCTTTTTTGGGGAGCATTTGCGACGCGTATGAGTCGCCGTGGGATTCAGCCGATCGTCGTTCTTATTTGGGCTACCAGTGCGTATATGGTCTTGCAGCTCCTTCTAGTTTTCGAGGTCACTCAGATGTCATGGGTGATCTGGGTTGGTTGGGGGTTACTAGGTACATCGGGTAGTCTCGCATTTTCAATTATTTCCCAAAGCTTTCCCACTCATCTGACTGGGCGCGCTACAACTGCGTTAAATTTATTGGCATTTCTTACCGCTTTCGCGTCTCAGTGGCTGTTCGGTATCATACTGAATCAGTGGGACGCTGTGCAGGGCGGAGGGTATGCTCCTGAGGGCTATGCTCGTGCATTTAGTATTTTTTTAATTCTTCAGGTGTTAGGCTTCACTTGGATGCTTCGCGGATACTTGAAACATCGACATATCGAAAAAGTTTCACAAAGATAAAAAACACATGACTGAGAATCCTAATAGTAAATTACCCTTGCTCAAATTGATATTTGGGGCGGCAATCTTCGCTTATGAGAAGCGTTTAGTGCTAGCTCGTTCACTTTGGCTGCCATTTGTAATCGGAATGTCCCTATCTTTTGCCGATTCATTCGGTATTGATGTCGGGAAAGATCTTGGCGTTACTGGAGAGGGGAACGAACTTAACACTGATGTCGGTAGTTTCGGGGTCATGTATTTTGTAGTTATCGCTATGTTTTTCATTACAATTATCGCATCTGTGCGTGCATATCGAGTGTTATTAGAATGCGATATTGAAGAGTGCTCACCAATTTCCTGGGGGTTGTCCGAAACTAAGTTTACTTTAGCCATGTTTTCCTTAGGGATGATTTTTATGTTTGTATTGGCCATCGCCAGCACAATTCTCGTTAGCATTTTTAACGTGTTCGGTGATGTTGGTTTTTTTGCGATGCTTAACTTTTTACCACCGATTTATATTGCCGCGCGTTTGATACTCGTCTTTCCGGAGGTCAGTAGGAATCCAGACATTGGCGTGTTCGAGGCTTTGAAATGGTCATGGCTAGTGACCAAGGGGAATGGTTTGGTACTGATGTTGTTGGCTGTGATTTTTCCCTTAGCGATTGCTCTAGGAATTAATTGGTTTAGTTCCACGGGATTGCCTCTGGCCGAGTTTATCGGTGCTGTATTGGTTTGGCTTGTGTTGCCATTTGAAGTTGCCTTGATTGCTTTGAGCTACTCGACGATTCAAAGGCTTCAACCGACGTCAATAGACTCAACGACAGATGAATTGGACGAGTGAGGTCTAATTTAATTTGCGAGTGGAAATGATTGGTAAAAGCTTTTGATGTGCATCGAGCATGGTCTTTTCAGTAACGGACCAATCAACGCAAGCATCGGTAATAGATACGCCATATTCCATTTGGTTTAGGTCCTTAAGAAGTTTTTGGTTTCCTGGGCCGATATTACTCTCGAGCATCATGCCGATCACGGATTCATTTCCGTCGACCACTTGATTGACGCAGTCATTAAAGACAAGTGGTTGTAAGTTGTGATCTTTGTTTGAGTTCGCATGACTACAATCGACAATGATATTCGAGGGCAAATTTGCTTCTTTGAGCTCTTTTTCAACCAGTGAGATGGAAACGGAGTCGTAGTTGGGGCCTTTCGAACCTCCACGCAGGACTATATGGCCATAGCGATTACCTTTGGTGTGCGTGATCGCCACTTGGCCGTCGCTATTTATGCCGAGGAAACTGTGCGGGTTAGATACCGAGTGAAGGGCGTTGACTGCTACTGAAAGACCGCCATCAGTACCGTTTTTAAATCCAACCGGAGAGGAGAGCGCACTAGCCATCTCTCTGTGAGTCTGAGATTCAGTTGTGCGCGCACCAATAGCACTCCAGGCAATTAGGTCGCCTAAATATTGTGGGCTAATTGGGTCTAGCGCTTCGGTTCCGGCTGGCAATCCCATTTCATTGATATCAATCAGCAGACGTCTCGCGATACGAAGTCCTTCTTCGATGTCAAAGGATTCATCCATGTGTGGATCATTGATAAGGCCTTTCCAACCAACTGTAGTCCGGGGTTTCTCAAAATAGACGCGCATCACAATCATCATCGACTCAGATACTTTTTCTGAAAGGGTCTTCAGCCTCTTGGCATAATCCATTGCAGCTTTCGTGTCGTGTATTGAGCAAGGGCCAACCACAACCAGAAGGCGTTTATCCGTTCCGTCTAAAATTGACTCAATGGCTTTTCTACCATTGATGATTGTAGATATTGCTTTTTCAGGAACGGGAATTTCCTTTTTTATAATTTGTGGCGTCGATAGTATCTGTTGCGTTTTAACGTTTAAATTATTGATGAGTTCTTGTGTCATGGCGTGGTCGATTTATTTTTCTAATTGAACAGTATTTCGTTCTTGAGCTTTTAAAGCTCATTATGATTGTGGATGTACATCGATGCTTCATACTTATTTACGTTATACATTATCTCATTTTCTTGATGAGTACCCAAAGAAATCCTCCATCAAGGAAATGGTCGGGCACCTGATAATGCCAATTTATAAAGGTTTGATGGTTATCTTTTTATCTTCGCTTTCATTTTTTGACAGCGTATTCCTCAGCGGGTACCCGAAACTTTCCGATTCAATTTCGAATGTGTCACCGTCTTGAGTTTCAATATTTTTGGTAAAACTGCCGGTCGCCGCACCAAAAAAATGAATGTGGACGTCACCCTTCCTCCTAAATTCAGGATATTTGAAGTGATGATGCTCAAGGTTCTCTATTGAGTGTGACATATTTTTATTTCCGGACAGCCAGTCTTCTTCCCAAATGACGTTATCCGACCTAATTAGTCTCGCCTTACCTTTTACGTCATTAGGCAGTTCTCCGAGTAGTAATTCTGGACCGTATGAACAGTGTCTCAATTTTGAATGAGCCAGATAGAGATAATTTTGTTTTTCCATAACGTGATCGGCGTATTCGTTAGCTAATGCATATCCCACGCGCCAAACGCTGGACTCCTCATCAACTATGTATATGCCAACAAGTTCTACCTCTTCACCGCCATCTAATGCGTATGTTGGCCAAATAAGGTGTGCCTCTGGATCTGCAACCCAGTCGCCATCGCCTTTATAGAACCACTCTGCCTGTGTACCGATTTCCGTTGCGCTGGGTTTTCCGCCATCAAGACCCCATTTGAACATCTTCATCGAATCCGTCATGGAGGACTCATCTTCGGTAAGTTTTTCATGCATTGAGTTCCGAGCGCTCGCGCTTCCAAGGTGAGATAATCCCGTTCCTGTAATGAGTTGATGGTAGGGATCCGGATGGTGGAAGGGAACATGAATTCTTTTATCAGAGATAATTTTATCCATGCTGTCCTTCTCATGGCTGACCCGCTCTTGAATAATTTGCTCGATTGGTAATTTTTTTCTTATAGCTTCTAAAGCGAGCGCATAGCTGGTGGTGGCCCCTCTAATCGTATGTACAGCCCCATCATCGGAAACTGTACCGACTCGCCTTGCGCCATCTAACCCTCTGTATTGAATAACTCTCACAATGCCCCTCCGACATTTTTGTTATCGTGATCTTTCGGTGTAGCTATCTTTATTTTAACGGTTGATTTGTAAAAATTTACACCGAGCTAAAAGTCATCACTTATTGATTAGTCATAAATTAAAGGATTCAGAATAATGCAAAAGCGAGTTAACGGTGTAGTACTTAATTATGAAGTCTTTGGTGATTCGGGTCCCTGGGTCGTTTTGAGCCATTCTTTAATGTGTGATTTAACGATGTGGGGGCCACAAATAGATATTTTAAAGAATGATTATCGTGTCTTGGCTTTTGATACGCGGGGCCATGGAGGAAGTGAGGCAACAGAGGGGCCTTATTCATTCGACGAATTGGCGTTAGATTCAAAAGCGTTGATTGATAGCTTGAAGATCATTCGCCCTCACTGGATAGGTTTGTCCATGGGGGGGATGATTGGGATGACATATGCAGTCAACTTTCCTGGTTCCTTCGCTTCTTTAATATTGTGCAATACGACGAGCCGAATGCCTCCTGAAAATCTACCGGCGTGGCAAGAGAGAGTCGACTCAGCGAAAAACGGGGGTATAAAAGGGATGGTGCCTGGAGTTTTGGCGCGATGGTTTACGGAACCGTTTTTAAGCCAACCAAGGCCAGAGGTAGAGTTTGTTTCAAATCTTATTCAGCAGACATCTGTTACGGGGTATGTCGGATGTTGCCATGCTATTTCGAAAATTAATTGTACGAGTCGGCTTAATGAGATTAACGCACCCATAGAAATAATAGCGGGTGACTCGGATATGAGTACTCCTGTCGCCATGTCGCTAGAGATGCAAGCGGCGGCACCAGGATCCAACCTTTCGATTATCGCGGGTGCATCCCACCTGTCCAATATAGAGCAACCTCAGCAATTCAATGCGTCCATACTTGCCTTTCTTGGACAACACTCAACGTAATGGCTTATCTAGAGAATTCAGGCCCGTTGGTTTTTCGGAATTATTGTTATCTTAGAGTCGGACCTTGAAATCTGCTTTCGTAAAATTTGGAACGTATCGTGATCGAACTCTTTGGGTGGAGATAATCGATAATCGGACGTTTCATTTTGTCCTTCTATCTCATAATGCATATGCGTCCAGTTGTTAACTGTATGTTTTTCTAGAAGTCCGCTGCGCTCACTTTGCTCTACTAACAGCACTTCTCCTTTAAAGGGCCAATCTGGAATTAAATGCCTATTTAAAGCGATTGATAGTCGCATCGCATAGTTGAGACTCGGTTCCTTATTTACGCAAATGCCTTTACAGTTTCCTAATTGGTAGGAAAAACAGGGGCCGTCTCCCGATTCTAAACCTAAGTTTTTCAAACATAGGTTATTGAATTTTGCTAAGTCTTTGAGTGTTTTTAATGCTTGTTTTTGAGTCGCAAAAACACCATATATGTTACCGAATGGGATTTCTTCAAAGTTTGATAATGGTGTGACCAAAGGGGTTTTTGGTTGATCCATGGGATTCCAATGTATGGTAAAAGTCTCTTCCCTATGGCGCAGCTGTCGGTTGTAGATTGGATTTAGCGTTTTCACGAGTTGCGATTCGAGAAGCAAAGCCCCAAGCTCGCCAGCTGATTCACACCATTCAATTCCATTAATATTTTGATTGATTTTTAAGTCTTTTTTGTTTGAGTGATCTCCGCTGAAATGTGAAATGACACGAGAGCGAATATTCTTGCTTTTCCCTACATATAAGATGCAGTCGTTCTCGCCCTTGAAGATATAAACGCCTGGACACGAGGGAATGGTATCAATCATCTCTTGATCGATACCTCTTGGAAGAGATGGCTCTTTTATGAGTTTATTTATTGACGAGGAAATTAAAGACGGTTCAAATTCCTTCTGAACATGTTGTGCAAAATCCCAGATGGCTCGAGTGTCCGTCATTGCTCTATGGCGGGTGCCGCCTGTTAGTCTCAGGCGCTTTATGATGCTGTCTAACCCATGTTTTCTCTCCTCCGGATAAAGGAGGCGAGATAGTTTTACTGTACAAAGTCGCTTAGGTGCATATTTGATACCACATGACTTGAATTCATTTCGTAGAAATGCATAGTCAAACCGAACATTATGTGCAACTAAAATTTTCCCCTCTAAGCGTTTGAATAAAGCATTACTGATGTCCTCGAATGTTGGTTGATTTTCAACCATTTCATTGGAAATACCTGTAATTAATTGGATGTTATTCGGAATGCTTCTTTGGGGGTTAATAAGAGTCTGCCACTCATTTACATATTGACCGTTCTTGACTGATATCAGACCGATTTCAGTGATGCGGTCAGAGCCGGCAGTAGCTCCTGTCGTTTCTAAATCGAGAAAAACAAAATCACCTAAAAACATAATATGTCAATTATTAAGGAGAAATACTTGTGGAGTATGAAAGTGGACAGGTCTATTATAAACGTTACTTTTTACAGCCTTCATCATAGCTAATTAATGAACCAACTTTTTCGAGATATTCGCCAAGCGTACAAAGATGTAACTCCTTCAATTCAACGTACACAGTTCGTTAAATCTACAACTTTGTCAGGTTTGCTCTCTTGTAACGTATTTTTAAAATTTGAGAATCACCAATTTACGGCATCCTTTAAAGAACGTGGTGCTTTAAATCGTATCTTATCAATGACTGGAGAGGAGCGAGCAAAGGGCGTCATTGCCGCTTCCGCGGGAAACCACGCTCAAGGATTGGCTTATCACGCAAACCAGCATAACATTCGATCGGTTATCGTCATGCCTCGTATTGCCCCGCAGGTAAAAGTGACTCATACGCGCGCTCTAGGCGCTGAAGTTGTACTCTATGGCGATAATTTTGACGAGGCTCATGAGCATGCCTTGTCACTTGCCGAAAAAATGGGGCTTATATTTATTCATCCCTACGATGATAATAAGGTCATTGCAGGTCAAGGCACTATAGCTATAGAAATGTTGGAGGATATTCCTAATTTAGACGCGATATTGGTCCCAATTGGTGGCGGTGGACTCATATCTGGTATCGCAACTGCAGCCAAGGCGATTAACCCCAAGATAAGGGTTTGTGGTGTTGAATCGGCATGCTTCAATTCGATGTATGCGCATATCAATGGAGTTAGTCCTAGTTTTGGCTCTGTCACTATCGCAGACGGTATAGCTGTAAAAGAGCCAGGCAAGTTGACATCCAAAATTGTATCTGAACTTGTTGATGATATTTATCTTGTCGACGAGGATGAGATAGAGGAGGCAATGCTCCTCTTACTGGAAATAGAGAAGACGCTTGTGGAAGGTGCTGGAGCTATTGGTTTAGCTGCACTCAAAAAACAAGCTGAACTATTTCAAGATAAAAATGTTGGGTTAATCTTATGTGGGGGTAATGTAGATCCTTTGACATTAACGGCCATTATCGATCGAGGTATGGTTAAAGCGGGTCGTTTGGCACGTCTAAACGTACAGATTACAGACATGCCAGGATCCCTCTCTACCGTTTCTAAGATCTTTGGGGAATGTAATGCTAATATCGACGAAGTCCACCATCAGCGTACGTTTACGACCTTGCCCATACAGAGCACTGAGGTCGCCTTCTCTATTAAAACTCGCGACCATCAGCACATCGAGGATATTATTCAAGTGCTAAGTAAGCATGGTTATATGGTCACGAACCTAGCTCAGTAGACTTCGCTCAACAAAGTCTAGGCGATCTTGGCCCCAGTATAGTTCTCCGTCAACTATGTAAGTGGGTACGCCAAAAATGCCGGCCTCAATTGCATTTTGTGTATTTTTTTCTAAATCTTTTGATATCTGGTCGCTGGCCGCTAATTTGAGCAAATCTTCACCATTTATGCTGCATGAGTCGATGGATTTTTTAACCTCTTCAGGTAAGCCCATGTTTCTATTCTCTACCCAGCAGCCTTTCATCAAGCTCAGAGTTACTTCCATTGCTTTGTCTGCCCCATGAGCATTTACCGCAGCCGCGACTACTAGAGATACTAGGGTCGGGTTATATGGGAAATGAGCCGGTTCAATGATGATTGGGGACTGCAGAAACGTTTTCCATCTTTTTAGCTCAGCCAGTCTGTATGTCTGGCGTTGTATGGGTCGTTGAGCTACTGGAACGCCGCCTGTCGCAGCAAATAATTTTACGGGATCAATCGATATAACATTGACTGCAGCATCAAATTTATCGATCAACGCGTGGAGGGGCTCATGGCCTAGATAGGCCCAAGGTGACATAGGGCTTAGGAAGTAATCAATGGTCTTTGGCATAAGTGGCTCGCGGAGATTTGGAGATTGGAGGTCCAAATTGTACCCGAATAGTTTCCTATCAGGGGTGCGCGTAACCCACAAATATACGTTATAATTGTCGTGCATATAGTTGTCATGACTATTATTGTTATAAATATAATTGTTTAGACAATTATTAAAAGTGGAGTGCATAAAAGTCAAGGAGGACATTATTTTGTTCCGCGAAGATTTCTCGAGAAATTTTGGAATTATTTTGCATGACGTAGCTAGATTGCTGCGTCTAAGTTATGACCGGCGAATGAAGGCGCTTGGTCTTACGCGATCACAATGGTGGGTTTTGACTCATTTGTATCGCAATGATGGTGTGACCCAGTCTGAATTAGCTCAGATTCTTGAGATAGATAAACCATCCTTAGGTCGACTTCTGGACCGAATGGAGTCTAGCGGCTGGGTGACGCGAGAGGAAGATGCAAAGGATCGTAGGGCTAAGCGAGTATTGCTTACCCAAGAGGTAGGACCTGCAATGAAGACGATGCGGGCGGCAGCTGCTGAAACGAGAAAAGAAGCGTTATTTGGGATTTCAGAGAGTGAGCAAGAACAGTTCGTAGATACCTTACTGAAACTTAAAATAAACTTAGCATCATTAGAAAATCGGACTGCTTGTGACGAGCGTCCATCTGTTAAAAATACGGAGTCTGTCGCAACATGAATATGTCGGAGAAAAATATATATACAGCCTTATTGTGGGTTGTACGTTTCTTTTTTATTATTTTATTACCGATCTTCGCGGCAACAACAGGAATGTATTTATATTCACATGGTGGGGCTGTCGTTGAAACTGAAAATGCTTATGTAAAAGCCGATATCGTGATAGTAAGTCCTGAGGTTTCATCGAGGGTGACCAACGTGGAGGTTCAGGATAATCAATATGTAAAGAAAGGCGCACTTTTATTTGGCATGGAGCACGCGGGCTATGTAGTAGAAAAACAGCGCGCCAATGCGCAAATGGCCATGGTTCGCGCTGATGTTGCCTCGCTCAAAGCTGAATACCAAGCTGCTCAGGTTGAAAAAGAAGAAGTAAAGTCAATCATTGCATTCCATGAAAAACAACTCGAACGGCAAGAAACGCTTCGAGAGCATGGTATGGGTCGAGCTGATCGATATGATGAGGCATCACATCAATTAGATTTGGCTAAAGCTCGTCTGATGACGCTTAATGAAAATGCTAAGAAGATACTCGCAGGATTGCTTGGGGATTCGCGTTTAGATCCAGAGCGACATCCTAAATATCTGGAAGCAATGGCAACTTTCGATAGGGCTGATTTAGGAATTAAAGATTCATTTGTCTATGCACCAGTCAGTGGTATTGTCAGCAATATGAAACTCCAGGCAGGGGAGTATGTAAATCGTGGTACATCCATATTCAGCATTATTGCCAGTGACCGTTTGTGGATAGAGGCTAACTATAAGGAGACCCAGCTAACCTGGATGGATGTGGGACAAAAAGTTGATATCAGTGTTGACGCATATCCAGATTTTAAATGGACTGGTTCAGTTACCGCGATTGCTCCTGCGACAGGTGCTGAGTTTGCAATTCTCCCCCCACAAAATGCAACGGGTAATTGGGTTAAAGTTGTGCAAAGGTTACCGGTTCACATAGGTGTTAATCAGCCAGAGGGGTTTCCACCTCTTCGTGCTGGAATGACGGTTACCGTTGGCGTAAGCACTGGTGTGAGCAGAGGACTACCTGGTCCAATAGATCAACTCGTAACACAGGGATTGTTGCCTGCGTTTTTACGACCTCAATAGCAGTTTTTTTGAATCTGATTCTTTGAGTCCATGGCGCAAGCTCAACATACCACGAGTCAAGGGGCTGAACATCCATATCTGATAAGTGCGTCCGTCGTACTAGCTTCCTTGTTGTATTCAATCGATTGGACGATAGCAGTTGTGGCGCTGCCGCACATGCAGGGCGCGTTTTCTGCCACACAAGATCAAATCAGTTGGGTAATAACCTCATATATTGTTGCCTCTGCAATCATGATTCCGATGGCGGGATGGTTGAGTAATCGGTTTGGTCGAAAAAGGATTTACGTTCTAGCCGTTGCTGGTTTTACTTTGTCGTCAATTGTTTGTGGCTCTGTGAGCACCTTGACCTTTGAGGTAATCGCTCGTATCGCACAAGGGATGTGCGGTGCATTTTTAGTGCCTTTGTCCTTAGCTATTATGTTAGATGCTTTTCCAGAGGAGGAGCATCCAAAGGCAATGGCCATCTGGGGTATTGGTTGGGCCGGCTCCTTCATAGGCCCCATACTTGGGGGAGTGCTTACTGAGTACTTATCTTGGCGATACATATTCTTTATTAACATTCCATTTGGAATAGTCGCTTTGATTGGTTGCATATTATTTCTGCCTAAAGATGTTCCGTCCAAAATAAAAGAACAGCTTGATTGGTTCGGGTTTTTGACGTTGGCGATCGGTATTGCATCTCTCCAAATGATGTTGGATCGCGGTCAAAGACTGGATTGGTTTAACTCCGGAGAGATTATTTTTGAGGGCTGTCTGGCTTTGACCGCTCTTTACATGTTTAACGCGCATGTAATGACGAAGAAAAATCCATTTTTAGATCCCAAGTTATTTCTCGAGAGAAATTTTTTTCTTGCATTAATTCTAGTTGCTTTTTACGGTTTATTAACAGTGCCTCCAATGGTCTTGCTCCCTGCATTTCTCGAAGGTTTAATTGGATACGAGATTGTGGATGTAGGATTTCTTCAATCTTCTAGAGGAATTGGCGTTTTATTGGCTATGTTTCTAAGTAACAAAATAGCGGGAATTATTAACGTGAAAGTTCAAATAGCATTTGGACTTGCTTGCTTAGGCTTGTCGTCGCTTACCATTGCATTCTGGACTAGTGATGTCGGCGTGTGGCCAATTTTGTGGACGGGCTTTGTGAGTGGTATTGGTTCAGGTATTTTGATGGTGCCTGCACAAATTGTAGCTTTTTCTCGCGTGGTTGCTGCCAAACGAAATGAGGGTGCAGCCGTATTCAATCTAATTCGAACAATGTTTAGTAGTGTTGGTGTTTCAGTGATATTAGCGATATTTATTTATGCAGGCGCTACTGGAAGAACAGAACTTGTGGAGCATGTTAATGTTTTTAACGATGCCTTGATGAACGCACCGGTCGCTGGCGAGGGATATAATCTCGAGAGTAATAGGTCTCTCGCAATGCTTGAAAATGAAGTTGATCGACAGGCTGAATTACAGGGTTATGTTGCGAGCTTCTTTGTTTTGGCAATAGCCTCATTTATGGCTATTCCTATTGTGTTTTTGATACGTAGGGTAGATGTAAAATCGCGGGGTGAGGGAAAGAATTCGAAGAAAATAAGGCCCATCGCTGCTGAATAAAAATTCAATTTTGTTTGTTAAAAATAAAGGTAGATCTATGACCATTGAAACTATTTCGAGAGCAAGGCGTAGCTTGTTGTTCGTTCCTGGACTCCGTCCAGATATGTTCCTAAAAGCGCTTACACAACCAGCCGATATTATCTGTATCGATTTAGAGGATGCGGTTGCTCTTCCGAGAAAAGATGAGTCAAGAGATCTAACCATGGATTTATTCTCAAAATCATACGAGACACAATCCGAAAAAATGGTTCGAATTAACCCGATAACGACTCGGCATGGATTGAGTGACTTAGATGCTTTGTTTGATCTAGAGTGTCCGCCGGATGCTTTGATGTTACCGAAGATTAAGTCTGCGAACGAGATACGTATTCTTGATGAATTACTGTCGACGGAAAATACGCGACATTTGAGTTTTTGCGTAATCATTGAAACTAACTCAGCACTGGAGCAAGCGATTGAAATCGCACGTTCGTGCTCGCGGGTCACTTCTTTGATTTTGGGAGGTGTGGATATGTCTGCAGATCTTCGATGTAAAAGAGATTGGCAATCAATGCTCTATACCCGCTCCCGGCTAGTACATGCGGCCGCGAGCGCGGGAATTGATTTACTTGATGTTCCTTATCTTGATTTGAAAGATAATGAAGGTTTAGAGCGCGAAACTGCTGCCAGTAGCGATTTGGGATTTACTGGTCGGGCGGCGGTGCACCCCAAGCACTTATCTACTATCAATCAAATTTTCACGCCCTCTCAAGATGAAATTAATCGCGCGCGACGAGTGTGCGCGGCGTTTGAGGAAAGTGATACAGGCTTAGTTGTGGTTGATGATGAGTTGATTGAATTGCCAGTTGTTCGATCCATGTATCGGGTGCTTTCCATCGCTAAGATGATTGAGGCACTCTAGAGTCCATCAGGAGATCATACATTTTTAATTAATCGCAAACTCATCGGCGATTAATTCATATGATTTAACTCGAGTTTTATAGTCTCCGGTGATTGTGAGGATCATTAGCTCATCCGCCTCAAAGGCACTTTTGAGTTCTGATAATTGGTTTTTGACGCTCTTGGGAGTACCCAAAATAATTCGATTGCGCTCTTGCCTGATGATTTGTCTCTCTCTCTCGGAGTACGGCCAATTCATCGCTTCTTCGCTTGGTAATATTTCGGACTCTTTACCTGTTGCCATCATAACGCGACGATGATCTATTGATGCCGCAAGATGTTCAGCCTCCTCATTGGACTCTGCGCAAACAACAAAAATGCAAACCATCGAAGTTGGTTTTGTCTCTAGACCTGATGGCGTAAACGTTCCCCGATATTGTCGACTAACAGCATCGCCGCCGACTGGGTTGATGAAGTGCGCAAAAGCAAAGCGGACTCCGAGGTGGGCGGCAAGCGTACTACTGTAGTCTGAAGATCCGAGTAACCAAATCTGGGGACAAGTATCTCCCTTTGGCATTGCCTTCACTGAATTAAAAGGATGCCCATCGCCTAGGTCATCGCGAAGCCAACCTACAAGATCTACTACTTGTTGTGGAAACTCATTAATTGAGTAAAGTGACTGCTCATTTATTGCTTTGGCTGTTAGCATATCTCCACCGGGCGCACGCCCGATTCCAAGGTCAACACGACCCGGACAGAGGGCTTCTTGCATCCTAAATGTCTCGGCTATCTTAGCCGCACTGTAATAAGGCAGAAGTACGGCGCCGGTTCCTATTCTAATTTGCTTTGTTTGTTGACCGATTGCTGTAAGTAACACTTCTGGGCAGGAGCTTGCCAAACCTCGCATGTTGTGGTGCTCTGCTAACCAATACCGGTGAAACCCAAGCTCGTCAGCGATCTTCGCTAAGTTAACGGTCTCTTTGATTGCTGTATTCGGCGAATGTCCTTTTACGATTGGACTTTGATCGAGTATCGATAACTTCAATGTGTCAGAGCTATTGGGTTGTGAGTGATTTTTTTTGATGTTCGTATCTGGCTTTGCTTGCTTGAGAGGTAAGAGAGTGTTCGGATGAACAACTCTCACGCTCAAGGTTTACCAATCTACCAATTCCAGAAGACTACCTTCGGCTAATCTATTTAATCGGATGTGAAATCGGTACTTCTAACAAACGCTGATACCTCAGCTATGGTCCTGATGCAACATGAGGTAATTGGGTACTCCTGCTGTTGTTCCATGCTGAGACGGTAGTCGGATATGCTGGGTTGAACAAACATGACGCACTCAATGGGAACAATCTTGTTGCGTCCGACCATGATTGGATCGCTTTGAATAATCATGTCTTTTACAAATAGGTTTTTTTCTTGTTCAATTCTGATTTGGTCACCATTAATATTAGTCGTCATGAAGTAATCGCCTTCCTCCATGTCATTCACTGTACCTATAAAATAATGGCTTTTAATTAACTTACTCAAAGGCCCTTTATTTTCTGGAAACCTTAATGCTGACGTCATGGCTTGAGGTACTGTTGAAAAAGCAAAGTTCGTCGGTACATATACTGTGGCGTTTATTGCTGTTTTCCCGTTGAATAAATGTTCAACACCTGCGTTTTCGACCATTACGGCGAAGGTGGCGAATCGATCGTCGTTAGTGATCACGTCCCACATTGTTTTTTTATGGCCATCGGCTAAGACCTGCTGCGGCAAAATAGCCATAAATATAGCTGTAAGTACGAATCTAAGTGACTTCATTTTCATTTGGTTCCCCTATCGCGCTACTCGTGAATTTAAGATTGCTGATTCTTCTCACTTACGATTGTGATCAAAATCACCAACTCCAGTCAAATTTTTCTTGATTTTATCCTGTTTAGTTTACGTCAAGTTATGCACTGCGTGCTAGTAAAATTATGTTTTCATTACATGTTTTTAGTCTTTAAGTTGATTAACGCCTTCTATTTAAGATTATTGATGCTTTCATATCACCACCGATCGTCGATTCGGTGGTTGCCATCACGCCAAAGAAATCTAAAAAATGAGATCACAAATGTCAAAAACTTAGTAAAATCGTACTTCTTATATATGGAGGCAAATCGTGAGTAATATATTTCATTGTGCAGTAGAAGCGGGTAACTTGGAGGAGACGGTCAAGTTTTATACAGACATTCTATTCTGTAAAACTGATAACTCTGAAGAAGGGAAGTGGGTCGATATAGATTTTTGGGGGAACGAGCTAACCCTTCATTCTTCTACTCCTCGAACTGATATGCATGGAGAACGGCATGACGTCGAGATGGGTGCCGTTGTGGTGCCTCACTTTGGAGTGCACTTAGAGAAGGAAGTATTCAATAAAGTAAAAGCAAGCGTAGAGAACACGGTGGGCTTTTTGGATAAGCCATACATTCGGTTTGCTGACACTGAGTATGAGCAACAAACTTTTTTTGTCATGGATCCAAACCGTAACGTACTCGAAATTAAATCTTTAGCTAAGACGCCGCCACCAGCGGGGTAACTCGATAATTTTCTTTGCGGTCTCTTTGCGATAATCGAGTAAAGGGCCGCAAACTAAAGTACGCGCACGATGTAAAGTCGCCGTTTGGTCTTTGATAATTCTTTTATTTTCAAAAACGTTTTTTCTCAACGTCGCGCATCCGGAAAAATAATCCGAATAGATGCCTTAATAGTATTCGTAAGGCTTTTTCTTTATGCTCGCCTTGTCTAATTCGGACTGTTGTTTTAAATCTTGTTCCCGATCCCACCACAGGCTCCTAGCATTAAGCTGTTGTTCTCTTAATTCGGGCTTCTTAGTGAATAGAGATTTGATAAATGTTGTGGTATCCGATTCGTAAGGTTTTTTAGGCATAAATAATATATGTGTGAGACTTCATTAAAACAGGCCAGAACGCATATTATAAGACATCACTTTGTCATTGTGAGCCAGTATCTACAAAAAAAAGCAATAACAAGTCCAAATAACACCGAATACGCGCATTTATTGAACTTATGCCTCCTTGACATTCAGGTGATCGAGGACCATATTTTACGTAACGGTCATTTTGGTCAATGAAATCGTGACGGTGTTGAACGACAATTTATATCTTAATCATTCAAAGCGAGGGAAGTATGAGGAAAGTTAAAGTTATTTTGCCACTAATCCTAGCTGTAGCCACCATGACCGCTCATGCGGACACAACAGATGTCAAGACTCAATCGATTGTTGAAGTAAATAAGCAAGGCGATCATTGTGTCGATGATCCGAATTGTATGAATCGATATCATTATGCGATTCCGGCAATTGCCCACGCCAAGCCTGGTCAGTTAATCAGGTATGAGACCAGAGATGCGTTGGACTCTGATTTGACGATAAATTCTGAACCAAAAGATGTTTTAGCTATTGATTTAAATTTGGTCCACCCAATTACAGGGCCTGTTTATATTGAAGGTGCGAAGAGGGGTGATGTTCTGGCCGTTACCTTAATCGATATTGAGCCTGATGAGTATGGATACACAACTATCGTCCCAGGATTCGGCTTTTTGCGGGATATGTATACAGAACCATTCGTCGCAAACTGGAAAGTGAATCGCCTGGAAGCCGTGTCAGACCAATTACCCGGTGTCCGAATACCAATGAATGGGTTTATGGGTACGGTCGGAACCTTACCCGGAGAGCCTGAAGTTGCTGCGTGGTTGGCCCGAGAAAATGCTTTGGGTGCTGCCGGAGGAATTGCTTTGCCACCGCAACCTACCGGAGCTAGACCGGCTGCTGTGTGTGGTCCCGAGGGTTCACATAGCGCCGAGTGTTTGCGTACGATTCCACCTCGAGAGAACGGTGGAAATATGGATATCAAGCAAATGGTTGTTGGAACTACTCTCCTACTTCCATGCTACGTCGATGGATGTGGGTTGTTCGTGGGTGATGTTCATTACGCTCAAGGTGACGGTGAGGTTGCCGGTACCGCTATTGAGATTGGTGCTGAGGTAACGGTTAGAACTGAAATTAGAAAAGGTATGGCGTCGATCATGAAGTCTGGTCCGCATTTTGAAGGAGGGTCTCAAATAAAAGCGTTAGAACCAGATAAGTTTTATGCAACGATTGGTTATCCCATTAAAGAAGCTGGGGTAGATTTGCCTTATACAAGTTATCTTGATTCCGAAAAATTAACTCCTCTGTCGAACTTATCAGAGGATTTAACTGCTGCTGCGCGTGCTTCTCTAGTTGAGATGATTAATTGGTTAGTTACTCAAAAAGGATTTACGAGAGAGCAGGCCTATGTGATCACGAGTGTTGCCTGTGATATTAGAATAGGCAACTTAGTCGATCTTCCAAACTATGCCGTATCCACTATTTGTCCCCTAGAGATTTTTGATTGAGTTTAAGGACTTACTTTGATACGAACAATAGGGTGGTCAGTTACCACCCTATTTTATTGGTTCCTACATGAATAAAAGAAAATTTTTAATATCGTTACTTTTGTCGCCATTTCTTGTTTTTGGACAGAACTCCATTGCGCATACGCCATATCGACAGTGGAAAGTGATGCGTCAACGCTATCTGCTAATACACTCTTACAGAACGGACCTTAAAACTGATTCACTAGCTGATCTAATAGTGAATTCGCTTGCCGCAACGCTACCTGAGGCTCGGGCTAGAGTTGCTAGAGCAAGAGATGCCCAAAGGGTTGGTAGTTTGATTACAACAGGCCAGGCCATGCTTGCAGTGATGAGTGCTGAAGATGCCACCAATTTATATCGTGGTACGTCGCAATTCAAAGGTTTGAATCCAGGCATGATAAGAAGTTTGTTGCAGAATGAGGAGTTCTTTTTAGTTGCCGCTACTGATTTTCCGACAGAGCACGCTTGGCTTGTAACTTCAGCTTTAATTCACGATGGTGTGATTAAGAATTTGGATCTGGCTGATATTTCCGCCAATGCGGTAATCCCTATGCACTCAGGAGCACTTGCCTATGCTAATGGGGAGACGTTTGATTCAGTCCAATCAGATTGACCAGATTTACAGTGGGTGCAGTTAAATTAGTGTTTAGGTAAACTAAAGAGCAGATTATTTTATTGATATGGATATGGATATCAATGTGTCATACGGACTATTCAATGATGTCTCTTCTTTATGCAATCCTTTGAGCGCATGATTGATTTTCGCAGTGATACGGTTACGCAACCCACAATTGATATGCGGTCCGCGATGGCTAGTGCTCAGGTGGGTGACGATGTGTACGGCGAGGATCCTACGGTTAATGAATTAGAGGCTTTAGCCGCTAGAGTCAGCGGTAAAGAGTCTGCTATTTTCGTGGCAAGTGGCACTCAAAGTAACCTGCTCGCACTTTTAGTTCATTGCGAAAGAGGAGATGAATATATTGTTGGGCAACAAGGCCACACATATAAATACGAGGGTGGCGGCGCTGCGGTGCTGGGAAGCATTCAACCTCAACCATTAGATTACGAACATGATGGCACGCTTAGATTAGAGTCTGTAGCGTCTGCAATCAAGCCAGATGATCCTCATTTCGCGCGAACTAGATTGCTGTGTTTAGAAAATACTCAAGCAGGTCAACCGCTTCCAATTGAGTATCTGAAGGAAGCTGGAGATTTCTGTGATGATACGGGCTTGTCTTTGCATCTTGATGGTGCTCGATTATTCAATGCAAGCATTGCACTAAACGTCGACGTTAAAACGATTACACAGTATTTCGATACCATCTCGATTTGCTTATCTAAGGGGTTGGGAGCGCCGGTCGGTTCAGTTTTATGTGGACCTCAAGGCTTGATTGGTAAGGCAAGGCGGTGGCGTAAGATGCTGGGCGGCGGTATGCGTCAAGCGGGAATTTTAGCCGCAGCAGGAATTTATGCTTTAGAAAACCATATTGATAGATTGCAGGAAGATCATGCAAGGGCGACCAAGCTATCCGATACATTGAAGGCTTTGAATCACCCAAAAGTCACCGTGTCCAAATCCCTGACTAATATGGTGTTTCTATCATTCAAGGGGGTTGAGGCGAGTGATGTCGCTAAAAAGCTTAAGGATAAAAATATTCTTATTACCCCAGGCAAGTCTGTTCGCTTGGTGACACACTTGGATTTGAGTGACGATGATATTGATGTATTCATCACTGAGCTTACAGCAGCCCTAAACTAAAGCTAATTTTTGGTCCTGTTGCGCTTGTTAGAGTGATTGTTCTACGGCTTTGACTATTGCCTCTGGCGGCTGCGCACCGGATAACCCGATCTTTTGATTAATGATGAAAAAAGGAACACCTTGAATACCGATCTTGGATGATTGCTGGACGTCTTCTTTGATTTTGTCCATGAACAGATCGTCATCAAAAACCCTATCGATTAATACTCTTTCAAGTCCTGCTGATTGAGCAATTGACGACACGTTATCTCTTTGGGTGAGGTCAATGCCATCAATAAAGAATGCTTTAAAAAGGCTTTCAACTAGTTGATGATTTTTTTGTGCTGACTCTGCTGCATAAATCAAAGCGTGCATTCGTGACGAGTTTGGTTGCGTTACTATTTTGTTGAAATTGAGAGCCAGTCCAACCTCTTTTGCCGCACTGCTGATTCGTTCATAAACTTGTGTAGCGCGTTCTTCACCACCAAATTTTGCCGAAGTGTACTCCGATCGCGCTATACCTTGTGTTGGCAGCTGCGGATTTAATTGAAAAGAGCGCCAGTTTAGTTCTATATTTTCTGATTTTTCGCCACCCGCTTTAAGATTTGATAAGGCCGTCTCTAGATTTCTTTTGCCAATAAAGCACCAAGGACAGACCACATCAGAAAATATTTCAATTGAGATCATGGTTAAGTGCCTTTATTAAGGTTTGGATTTTAGAAGTTTATAACTGTCTGACAAAATATTCTAACAATAACTTTTGTTCGTTATCCAATGATAGGTAGTTTCCTCTGGAGGTTTTTGCTTCCCCGTCATGCCACAGGATGGCCTCTTTTATCGACTTAGCTCGACCGTCATGCAGTAATGTACCGCCCGCGAGTAGGTGTTTTTTTATTCCCGATAACGGTGTAGTTCGCCAGTCTTCGGGTCTGGCAAGAAATTCTTTCATCCCATCAGATAGACCGCTACCCATGTCGTGGATTAGAAGGTCTGTATAGAGCGCACGATCATATTGCGTGTCAGTTTGGTGTTCAGACAATACATAAAGATCAGAACGATGACAGTGGTTACAACCAATTTTCTTAAATAGATTCTTTCCAGTACTAGCGCGCATATCCGATTTTTTTGGACTTGGTTGAGAAGTAGTTCGGATGAATGTTAAGAGGACTTTTATTCTATTTTGAGAAATTTCAAGACCGCCAACTGAATTTAGGCTCGAGCAAACTACAGGATTCCCTGCGCAGGGATTGATTGGATACATAACGGATGTAACGCCTAATTCGTCTCTGAAAGCTTTACTAACTTGGTCAAGTAGTGAAGGGGAGGATGCTTTATATCCGTACCGTCCAATATTCTTTGTTTTCGTAATGGGATCTAGTACGTAATTAATACGCCCATTTAGTCCGAGTAGTTTCTGTTCATCGACTATATCTTGTAACTGTGATTTGGTAATTGAGTCAAGCATTCCAATATTGGTTAGATCACGGCCGATGCGAACAGATGAGGTATCGCTAGAGGCTAGTGGTCCAAAGTTCAACTTTGTAATTTCAGCGGATGGGTAACGCAGTACATGCCCTTCCATGTTTTTTTTATACCAATTGAGATCGAAATCACCCTCAGGATGTAACTTGCCAGTGATACCAAATCGGCTGATTTCATTGCCGTAATTTATGTGTCCCGACGCTCCGTTACCATCTCGAACTCTTAAGATAACGGGTTGTATCTCATTACTATTTGTCTTGAATAGGAATGGACTGGCACCTGGTTGATGGCAATCTAAACAAGATTCGGCGTTAGAGTGTGGCCCGCGACCCCATGAGCCGCTGCTTAAAAAAGGGATTACCCACCGTGTTTCAAAAGCTTCGACTCCCTTTATTGTCGCCTCTGAGTCCGAATGTGCCCATATTGGCAAACACAACGTAATACTAATAATTAGTTTCGGACCAAAAGCGCTTAGCATCACTCGGTTCATCACTTTATTGAGCAGCAGTAATATCATATGTGTATCGTCGATACGGTAGAGTTGTGTGTGCTACCTTTTACACTTTTACAGTTCAACAGGCCAATTGATCCCTGCAGTGAATCCACCATCCACTCTTAATGTCTGTCCACTCATGAATTGTGATGCGTCAGAGGCCAAGAATATTGCTGCGCCTACTAGATCTGAAACTTTACCTAGTCGCTCAAGAGGAGTATTGGTTTTCCCCCATGCTCGCATAGTTTCATCAGCCCATACTTTTTTCGTTAAATCTGTGTGAATAAAGCCAGGGGCAATTGAATTAACGCGTATGCCGTGACGTCCCCATTCATTTGCTAATCCTCTTGTCATCATCAGCACGCTTGCTTTACTCATCGCGTAAGGCGTTGTTCCACGTAACGGTGCATAAGTATTAAGTGAGTCAACGTTGATGATGGATCCGCTGCCCTGTGGAATCATTTTTCTGCCGACCGCTTGCGCGATGATCCATGCTCCCTTGGCATTAATATCTGTAATGGAGTCGTACTCGTCAATCGTGTAACTTTCGGCTTTCATACGTTTATTGATGCCCGCTACGCTTACAAGCGTATCAATCCTGCCATGTTGAGAGATCACGGATTCAATTAATAGCTCAACATCGTCTGTACTTGAAACATCACAAATTTGTGCGGAGACGGAGTTGGATGGTGTAGATATTTCAGTTGCTGTCTCATCGAGCGTTTGTTTGTGTCTACCAGCTATGATGACGTGCGCGTTTCTACGCACAAACGCCGACGCAAGCTCCTTGCCAATACCGCGGCTCCCACCAGTAACCAGAACGACTTGGTCTTTGACTGAGAATAATTTGTCTGACATATGTACTCCGTTATTTAATAATGGATTGATAGACTAAGTTGCGTAATAGCACTCGATGTTCATTTCGTCTATACGGATCTTGTGACATGAAGGATACGGTTAACGACTCTCTGGGATCAATCCAGAAGTAGGTTCCGCCATATCCAGCCCAAAAGTATTCTCCTGTTGATCCGGGCCATACTGATTGACCCTCCTCTAGCCTTGTTGCAAATCCTAAACCAAAACCGTAGCCGGGCCCGGGGAGGTATAGAGAGCCGTTACTTATTTTTTTATTTAAGTGATTCGCCGACATGAAGCTTACTGTGGTCGGTGATAGGATTCGAATTCCATCGAGTTCACCGCCATTTAACATCATTTGGCAAAAACGTATGTAATCGTCAGCCGTGGAAGATAGACCATGCCCGCCTGCGAATAACGTCATAGGTCCTTTGACGTTGATAAGATTAATTTTCTTCCCAGTTTTGATGTCTTCCATATTTTCTGCAATACGACCATGCTTTACTTTTGGGACCCCGAAACTAGTGTCGTGCATGCGTAACGGACTAAAAATAGTTTTATTTAAATATTGGTCAAGTGACATGCCTGAGACGATCTCGACAACTCGACCCAAAACATCCGTTGATCGCCCGTACTCCCATGTGGTTCCAGGCTCATTTGTTAAGGGTAGTGTGGCAAGTGTGTTCGCATATGCTTCAAGAGTCCAATCAAGCGAACTCAAATTTTCTGCCAAATATTTCTCTTTCACCAGTGTTCTTTTTCCAAACCTACCATAGGTTAAACCGGATGTGTGTCGCATGAGATCTTGAATTGTTATGGGTTTTCGAGCTTTTGTAGTTTGCAGTGAGTTAACTCCGTCGCTGCTGATTGTTTCTATTCCAACTCGTGCATCTTGAAATAGCGGTATGTATTTTGATACCGGGTCAGATAGAGAAAGAAAACCAGCTTCTACTAGCGCCATAGCAGCGACACTTACGATGGGTTTAGTCATCGAATAAATGCGAAAAATCGAATCGTGTGCCATGGGTATGCCTGAATCGATATCTTGCCAACCAAGGGCGCTGGAGTAGACGATTTTCCCTTCGCGCGCGATACGAATGACAACTCCAGGAAGGCTTTTAGCGTCAATATGACGCTGAAACGTTTGGGTGATTCTATTGAGCCGTTCCGAAGACATTCCGACGGACTCTGGTTCAACGGTAGGTAATGGATTCGCGTGACTTAAGTGCATAGAGCAGACTGCGAAAGCTAGCAGTAAAAAATATACAGTTATTTTTTTTATTATCATTTATGGTCCTTTGTTGAATTGTCTTAATTCGAATATGCCCACAGGATATGTATTGTAGTTTTTAAAGTTGACTGTTGCTTCTAAGTTTTTAGGAGTAAGTGTCTATTAATTTTGGAATGACGTAAAATCCCATCGCCGCCGTTCTTATGTAAATACTTTTGAAAGTTGTTTTTGTCTCTAACCCTCTCTGATTTGAAACCAACGCATCGAGC
>QXZO01000188.1:0-7601 GCA_009886305.1 Betaproteobacteria bacterium | reverse complement strand
ATGGTCCTTTTATTTGCTATGTTGGAGACCGTAGCCAAATCACTCAGCCAATCCTATCCAGTACCGTTGATAGTTTGGTTTCGGTACGTAACACATTTTTTTCTGATGGTGGTACTACTTGGTCCAAGGTATGGTTCTCGCCTGATTAAGACAAAAAATCCTAAAGCGCAGGTGTTCAGAGCGTTGTTATTAATGGGATCGACGTTATTTTACTTCACGGCATTGAGCGGTCTGCCCCTTGCTACTGCAAAGTCGATTAGTTTTGTGTCCCCGTTGCTCGTGACGATCTTTGCCTTCTGGGTTCTTAAAGAACGCGTTTCCAGAGGTCGTTGGATCGCCGTTGTTGTTGGGTTGCTCGGCGTGTTACTCGTGGTTGGTCCGACAGGTACTTTTAGTTGGTATTTTGTGCTCCCGCTTTTGGCAGCTATCTGTTATAGCCTTTATCAGATAATGACACGTCGCTTTAGTGCTACCGAGTACCCCGTCACCACACTTTTTTATACGGGATTTGTTGGGTCTATACTAATTAGTCTTATCGTCCCAGTTTTCTGGGTGACTCCGCGTTTTGAAGATTTACCGCTCTTTGTGTTTTTAGGGTTTGCTGGAGCGTTCGGACATTTTATGCTGATCAAGGCCATGGAGCTTGAGGACGCATCGTTTTTATCACCGCTAACTTACGTGCAATTGATATGGGCGACTTTGTTAGGTTATTTTGCTTTTGATCATCTCCCTACTAACATGGGCTTTGTAGGTATGGTGGTCATTGTTGGAGCAGGACTATACGTTGCACTAGGTCCTAGAAAATCCTAGGCGCAACGTACATAAGTATCAATATTTTAGTGGTAATTTACTCTTTTACCGCAGTTACTTGAATTTCTACCTTGTATTGTGGTGCTGCGAGTTTTGACTCCACGCAAGCTCTGACTGGAGGGTTCCCTTTAGCTACCCACATATCCCATATTGCATTCATATCGGCAAATTCATTCATATCCGCTAACCAAATAGTTGCAGAGAGTATTTTTGTTTTGTCTGAGCCATTTGAGTGGAGGTACCGGTCAATCGCATCTAAGATCTGTCCCGTTTGTCCTTGTATATCAGTATTTGGGTCTCCAGCCACAATGCCGGCTGTGTAGATGGTGTTGCCGTGTATTACGACCTGAGACATGCGATCATTTGAATCGATTCTGGTGATACTCATGTGTGGCTCCCGGTTAGGTTTATATTTAAAAGTATTTTTTTATTTATTATTTTCAGCTGCTCTGGATGTTTTCATAGTGACCATTTCCTCTGCAGCCGTTGGATGAATTGCCACAGTATCATCGAAATCTTTTTTGGTGGCGCCCATTCGAACTGCAACTGCAAAACCTTGCATCATTTCATCCATACCCATCCCGATACCATGGCATCCAATGACTTGCTCTTCTGGCCCGGCTACGATTAGCTTCATCAGACAACGGGGTCCATCTGGATTGAATGCGTAGTGCATAGGTTTGAATTGGCTTTCATAGACCCTAACGTTAGAATTGCCAAATTTTTCGATGGCTTCCTCTTCGGTTAGCCCAACGGTTCCAATTGGAGGATGACTGAAGATGACGGTTGGTATGTTTTCGTAGGCTAAGTGACGGTCTTCCTGCCCATTAAATAATCGATCAGCAAGACGCCTGCCCGCTGCAATAGCAACAGGTGTCAATTCGTGATGTCCCGTTATGTCTCCAACGGCATAGATTCCAGGGATATTAGTCTCTTGATATTTATTGACCGTGACATGCCCCGATTTTGTCGTGCGTACCCCTGTGCTTTTGAGATTGAGCGTATGTGTATTCGGCGTACGGCCTACTGCCCATATGACTTCTTCAAAATCAGTGTGTATTTCATCAGAGGTTGATTTCAAGGAAAGCGTGCAATTATGACTCATGAGCTCTTTGATCGCTGTATTTTTAACTATCCGAACACCGTCTTTTTCCATTTCTTCCATTAAGCTCGCGCGAATCGAATGGTCGAAATGACGTAAAAAATTTTTTCTTCTCAAAAAAAGTGACACATCAGAGCCAAGCGCATTGAGTAGACCTGAAAATTCCACCGCGATATAACCTGCGCCAACAACAGCGACCTTCTTGGGTTGATGTTCAAGTTCAAAAAAACCATCTGATGTAATGCCCAGGTGAGCGCCAGCAACCTCGGGTATCACTGGGTAGCCACCAGTTGCAATCAATATGCGAGAACTTTCAAATCTTTCTTCTCCAACGATTACTGTATTCTTTGATTCAAAAACTGCCTCACCTTTAATAACTTCAACTTTATTACCATCTAACCCGCGCTCATATCCAGCATTGAGCCTTTGAATATAGTTATCTCGCTGATCTTTGAGCTTTGCCCAATCCAGCCCATTGATTTGAGCGTCAAATCCATAGTTTTTTGCTTCTGTGACCGCCTCATGAAGGCTGGCGGCCGACCACATAATTTTTTTGGGTACGCACCCAACGTTAACGCAGGTGCCACCCATTCGCCCTTTTTCTATCAATGCAACTTTCGCCCCGTAAGAGCTCGCGCGATTGGCTGTTGCGACGCCGCCGCTTCCGCCACCTATTACAACAAGATCGTAGTTAGACATGTTACCCTTTACATAATTAGTTCCCTGTATCTTCTTTAGTTTATACGAATACACGCTTTACTTTATGACTTGGGAAGCACATGAGGAAGCTTTAGCGAATAAACCGTGTTGCTGTAAAGAAAGGCCACGTATGCGCCCAGTATTATTTTTTGATGTGAATGAATCCCTACTTGATTTGAAAGTTTTAGAACCTCACTTCAAATCTCATTTTGGCGATAAGATCGTCGTCAGTGAGTGGTTTGAGCAAGTCATTCAGACAGCAATGTTATCTGTAATTCTTGGGTGGTCTAGAAACTTTGCGGAGGTCGGTCGCTCAGCCTTGGCAATGGTTGTCGATCGTCATGAACTCTCGCTCACAGAGGATGCATTAGTCGACATTGTTGGCGGGATGAAAAAGTTGCCACCACATGACGATGTAATACCTGGCTTAACCATACTAAAGTCGGCTGGTTTTCGTATGATTGCGCTGACAAACTCGCCGGTTGCTGTGGCCGAGGAGCAATTAAAGTACGCTGGACTGATAGATTTTTTTGAAACAGTTATATCGGTTGAGGAAGTTAAGACACTCAAGCCAGACGCGAAAGTTTATGTGCACGCGACCCAGAAAATAGATGTCGAACCCAGTAATGCTTATTTAATAGCCGCGCATGCCTGGGACGTAGCCGGTGCGATGGCTATTGGCTGTAAAGGTGCATTAATTAAAAGGGTTGGTATAGCGGCTAATCCGATTGCACCCAAACCTACGATTATCGCGGAGAGCTTCAAGTTAATTGCAGACCAAATTTGTGCGGCTCACGAGACAAAATTTGATTAATTCGGTGAGGAGGAAGAAATGATCAAACTATTTTACTGGCCTACACCTAATGGTCATAAGATTACGATGTTTTTAGAGGAGGCAAACCTGAGTTATGAGATTGTCCCAATAAATATTGGCCGTGGAGAGCAATTCGAAACCTCCTTTTTAAAGATTGCTCCGAATAACCGTATGCCGGCGATCATTGATGATGAACCCATGGATGGGGGAGAGCCTATTTCTATTTTTGAATCGGGTGCCATTCTCCAATATCTAGCGGAAAAGACTGGTCAGTTTATTTCGAATGATCTGCGTAAGAAGGCTCAGGTTATGGAGTGGTTATTTTGGCAAATGGGTGGCCTCGGACCGATGGCAGGTCAAAATCACCATTTCGTGTCTTACGCACCTGATCCGATTCCTTATGCGATAGAGCGCTATGTGAATGAGACTGCTCGTTTGTATGCTGTTTTGGATAAACAACTGGACGGGCGTGACTATATAGCGGAAGACTACTCGATCGCGGATATGGCTTGCTATCCTTGGGTCGTTTTACATGAAAGGCAGCGACAGGATCTAGACGATTTTCCGGCCATAAAAAAATGGTACGCTCGCATTCGATCGAAAGATTCGGTAGTTCGAGCATATGCAAAGGGAAAAGAAATCAGTAGAGGACCTGTTGTTGACGATGAATCAAAAAAAATCTTGTTTGGGCAAGGCTCCCATACGATCAAAGTAAAGGACTAGCTCATGATCCAGTTGTATGATTTAGCGACTAAATATCCCAATATACGTTTTTCTCCTTTTTGCTGGAGAATTAAGTACGCATTAGCTCATAAGCAGCTGCCATGGAAAGAAATCCCTATTAATGCACTCACTGAGAGGGACCTTTTACCTACGCCAAACGAGGGTAAGGTGCCGGTCTTAGTAGATGATGACGAGGTGGTTTTCGACTCTTGGGATATAGCGCTTTATTTGGAGGAGAAGTATCCAAATCATTTGTTGTTCGACGGTGATGAGTCGCGAGCGCAGTCCCTTTTCGTAAAGTATTGGACAGAAACGGTTTTACATATTTTGATTTCACGTATGGGAATTTTGGATTTCTATGGGACACTAGACGAACCTAATCAAAAAGTTTTTAGGGAAACTCGAGAGAACCGTTTTGGGATTTCCTTAGAAGATTGGGGGGGGGATCCGGCAGGTGCGCGTGTTGAATTTTTAAAGGCATTAGAGCCACTAAGACAGACTCTGAGATCTCAAAATTTTTTTGGAGGTCGCACGCCTAATTTCTCTGATTATATTATGGTCGGAATCTTTCAGTGGATGCGATGTGGATCGCGTTTAAAAGTGTTTGAGAAATCAGATGAAGTTTTTGATTATCAGGAGAGACTTTTAGATTTGTTTGATGGTCTCGGCCGATCGAGTCCGGCTTACGCGTCAATAGGTTAGCGAAGGGGGGGGTAATCGATGTCAATACGTTTGTATTCAACAGCTATTAGCGTCACCTTCTCCCTGCCGCTCGGTGTGTCAAGGTAGACTGTGTCACCGGACCGAGCTCTCAATAAACAGGTTGCAAGCGGAGAAATCCAGCTAACTAATCCTTTTTTTGCATCTGCCTCATCAACGCCGACGATAGAAATGGTGTCTTTACAACAGTCAGCCCGCTGAAATGAGACAGTTGCGCCGAAGAAGACTTGGTCTGTACCGTCCCTGTGTTCGGGATCAATTACTACAGCGCTATCTAACTTTTTAGTGAGTAGTCTTATGCGCTTATCAATTTCTCGAAGTCTTTTCTTTCCGTAAATATAGTCACCATTCTCAGATCGATCACCGTTAGATGCAGCCCAGTGGATAACTTTGACAAGTTCAGGTCGCTCAACGTCAAGCAAGTGTAGTGCTTCGTTTTTGAGTCGTTTCATGCCGCTCGGTGTGATGTAGTTTTTTAACGCCATACAGTAAAAATTTTTATATAAAAGTCGTATATTGTCCCCGCCCACATTAGGGTTAAATATTTGAGAATAGCGAAGGACACCCTAGTATAATCACGGTCAATAAGAAAAACTAAAATTATTCTCACAAGGAGTAAAAAATGACCATCAAAGTAGGTGACACAATCCCGGAATGTACGCTACGCGAATATATTGACGAGGAAACCGAAGGGTGCAGCATTGGGCCGAATGAGTTCAAGATGTCGGATTTGGTGAAAGGTAAGCGGATCGCTCTGTTCGCGTTACCAGGAGCGTATACGCCGACTTGCTCTGCGAGACATTTACCTGGCTATGTTGAAAAGGCGGCAGCGCTAAAGCAAAAAGTTGATGAAATTTGGTGCATATCTGTCAATGATGCTTTTGTGATGGGTGCGTGGGGTCGAGAAAATAATGCGACCGGATCAGTTCGGATGATGGCAGATGGTGGCGCTGAGTTTACTAAAGCTGTTGGGATGGATCTTGATCTAACTGCCAGAGGCTTGGGTGTGCGTTCAAAGCGTTACTCTATGTTGATCGAAGATGGAATTGTAAAAACCGTAAACCTTGAAGAGGCTCCTGGCGGCATGGATGTAAGCGATGCCGAGACAATGCTGAAACAGGTCTAGTTCTGGATTTTAGTGTTACTTTTAAATAAAGACTTCCATCTAAGTACCAATTAGAAAATCCTTTAGGCAGTCGGTCACTTGATTAGGTTGTTCTGCCATCAACGCATGTCCAGTACCTGATAGTACTTTTACAGTGCTATTGGGTATTACTTCTCCCATTACTTTTGCTCGAGGTGCAGGCGTCATCTTATCCTGAGAGCCGAGCAATAATAATGTAGGGCAGGCGATTTTTTCCGCCGCCGTAATGCCGTTTACATATGAGTTACATGCTACAAAATCTGCATGTAACACACCAGGTTTAGTCCGTTGCATCAGTTTAATACTTACGCCTAGCATTGATATACCCGGAATATCATTTTTCCCAAGTTTGGCCCGACTGCTAAACGAATACTGATTAATCATATGGTAGGCTAACCCTGGTTTGTTTTTTGAAGTTTCTAATAAATGGTCTGAAACGGGCATCGGTGCGTTAGTGCCAACTAGAGCTAATTGATTTACGATACTTTCGGATTTTGATGCTAATTCAAGACCAATCAAAGAACCCATGCTGTGACCAACGATCGAGAGATTTTTAAGGTTTAGAATCTCTGTGCATTTTTTGATCCACTCCGACAGTGCGGAGATGCTATCTAATGCTTCCCCATTTGTCTTGCCATGCGCTGGGAGATCGACAGCCAAGGCGTTCCACCCGTGTGTTGAGAAATATCTGCATTGTGTATTCCATACGCTGTGATCATTCGCTGCCCCATGAATAAAGAGGACAGTTGGCTTGTCATATTGGATTCTTTGAGCCGCGCTATAGATATATGTTGCTTGATTATCGACAGTAATGATCATGGTGAATTGTAATTTTAACGAGACTTCAGTGCTTGTTTGAGGTCACCCAGTAAGTCATCGATATTTTCAAGTCCGATTGATAGTCGCACCGTCCCAGGTTTTATGCTAGCTGCCAATAAATCTTCATCACTCATCCGAAAATGAGTCGTAGAAGCAGGGTGTATGACAAGAGATTTAGCGTCGCCCACATTGGCTAGGTGAGAAAATATTTTAAGCTTTTCAATAAACTTTTGGCCTGCTGCGCGACCACCTTTCAATTCGAAGGTAAAGACTGCGCCACACCCTTTCGGCAGTAAGTGACGAGCTAATTTTTGATCAGGGTGGCCTGGTAATTCTGGGTAAATAACTTGGCTTACAGATTCATGATCATTCAGAAAAGAAACTACTGAACGAGTATTTTCCATATGTCGTTGCATTCGTGGCCCGAGAGTTTCTACTCCTTGCATGATTTGGAAGGCATTCATAGGGCTCATACAGGCACCGAAATCACGTAAGCCTTCTCGTCTAGCTCTGAGTAAAAATGCGGCGACGGGAGATTCTTCCGTAAACACCATGTCGTGAAAACCTTTGTATGGTTCTGACAGAGTGGGAAATTTATCTCTTTGCGACCAATCAAATTTCCCACTGTCTATCAATATTCCTCCGATAGCCACACCATGCCCACCAAGAAATTTAGTCGCTGAGTGAAAAATAAGATCTGCGCCATGAGTGAAAGGTTCCATCAAGTATGGCGTAGTAAACGTGGAGTCGACCATGAGGGGTAGGGAGTG
>QXZO01000187.1 GCA_009886305.1 Betaproteobacteria bacterium | reverse complement strand
CGTCTTTAATGTTTATTGCATCTCATTATCCGGGGAGGACGATTAACACAAAGGCTAATACTGTTATCATCAGTTACAAGACCATTAATATTCCCTCTGGCATGATGGATTCTGCATAGGCGGTTTAACAATAATGCATTCTGCAGTGTTTTTCTCTAAATATTTTGGTGGCCTCCTCATGTTGGTGGGCATCTTCTGCTCGTCTGTCTCAGGTGAGGATATAGAGTTCAGCGACTGCGAGCTATGTCCAGTCATGGTGACTATCCCCAAGGGGGATTTTGATATGAGGGTTGCCCCATGGGGACCCGGGCATCCACACGATGAGGGATATTTTTATCCAGTTACGTTCTCATATGTCTTTGCGATTGGTAAATATGAGGTTACGGTTGCTCAATGGTATTCGTGTGTCATTGATGGTGGTTGTTCGCAGATTGAAATGAATAAATCGCTCCAGGCTGAATTGCCAATTTTTAATGTGACTTGGTCAGAAGCAAGCCGATTTGCGAAATGGTTATCGAAGAAGACTGGTTTTAGATACCGATTACCCTCTAATTCAGAGTGGGAGTATGCGGCACGTGCTGGGTTAGGTATGAATCGTTTTTTCGGTATCTCTGCCGCAGAGCTCTGTAAGATCGCTAATATTTATGATCAAAGTGGGGACCAAGAGTATCAGTCAGGAGGGGACTTTATTCCTTGTTCAGATGGGTTTCACGAATTTGCTCCGGTGGGGCAATTTGAACCCAACAAGTTTGGTGTTCATGACATGATGGGCAATGTTTCCGAATGGACTGACGATTGTGCGAGTCCTGATTGGCGTGGTGCCCCCCAAGATGGAAGATCTTGGGTTGCTGGGGATTGTTCGTTAAGAGGTTTTAGAGGAGGGTCATGGCTAAACAACGAGCCTTATTATTTATTTGAATCAGATCGTTTTAGATTCTTAGGTTCTCGAGCGGATGACTTAGGATTTCGTCTTGTGAGAGAAATGGATTGATATGGTGGTTTCAGTAGAACCTAAGATTGTCGATCTAGTTATTCACTTTTTAATACATAGTGACCTCAATACGTAAAATTATCATTTTCTAATGTTCAAAAAGAAACTTGGATGCTGTACAGTGGATCCAAGTCGAAACGGTTGGCTTGTATTCAAATAAATTTTTAAAGTTCTGGACTCAGTCCACATGAAAGAAACGTGTTGACCATCTTTAACCGCTCAGGTGAGAGTGAAGTAGTGGAGACTGTAAGAGTGGTGTTCATGTGGGGAATGCATGGGTAACCGAGTCGTTCCCCCAAGTCTAATAAGGCGAGGCCGCCATGCTTGGCTAAGTCCGCGTCTTTGGCTGAGACGAGTCGTGCTTTGGATCGGCGCTGTCTTGGTGGGTATTGTGGCAATTGGGTTTGCTATTAGCGCTGAGTACGCCAACTCGTTGCACCAGGTAGTTGCAGAGTTTTCTCCTTTGTTGCCTTTTGTGGTTGGTCCTGCGGGATTAGCGCTCGTAGTGTGGTTGACCCGTAAATTTTTCCCCGGGTCTCAGGGAAGCGGGATCCCACAAACTATTGCTGCTATTAATACTGAGAACGAGGAGCGCAGAGGACATTATTTATCCATACGTTTAGCTCTAGGCAAGTTTTTGTTAACAGTCATTGGTCTTTTTTCAGGCGCCTCGGTCGGTCGCGAGGGCCCCACAGTTCAGATTGGTGCTTCAATTATGCAGTCCCTCGGTCGTTTTACTCGATTTTCAAGGGTTGAGACGAAGCGTGGGTTAATACTAGCTGGCGGAGCGGCTGGTGTAGCAGCAGCGTTTAACACTCCTCTCGCAGGGATCGTTTTTGCTATTGAGGAGATGAGCCGAAATTATGAGAGTCGTACCAGTGGTACGGTGCTTACCTCCGTAATTGTTGCCGGAATCGTATCGATTTGGTGGTTAGGAGACTATACTTATTTCGGAACAACCTCAGCGATCCTTAATGGTTCCAGCGCTTGGATACCAGTGATCGTTTGCGGTGTGGTAGGTGGGGTTTTGGGTGGTATTTTTAGCCAGTTGTTGATTTTTATATCACGCGGTATTCCCGGCAAGGTGGGTATCCTCGCTAAAACAAATCCTGTTATTTTTGCTGCATTTTGTGGATTTTTACTCGCAGTGATTGGCGCATTTTCAGGTAGCTCAACATACGGCACGGGCTACCATGAGGCACGAATGATTCTGGAAGGCACAGGTGAGATTCCCGAGTCCTTTGGTATACTGAAGTTATTAGCTACCCTGGTCTCGTATGTGAGTGGCATCCCTGGTGGTGTGTTTGCACCTTCGTTGGCCGTTGGTGCAGGACTCGGCCAAAATATTGCTCAAATTATGCCCTACGTTCCGTTGGGTGCTGTTGTTGTGTTGGGTATGGTTGCTTACTTTGCAGGTGTGGTTCAAGCCCCTGTTACAGCGTTTGTGATTGTGATGGAGATGACGGACAACCACGATATGATTGTTCCTCTGATGGCGGCATCTCTATTGGCGGCAGGCTGTTCTAAGGTCGTTTGCCGTAAACCACTATACCGCGCCCTAGCCGATCAGTTCCTAAGTGATGCGCCACTAAAAGAGTCTGAATCCGAGACCCGTGATAAATAATTTTGATTGACTTTGCTTAGCCCCTTGAAGCCCTTGATCGAGTTTAGGTAGCCGATATTTTTTATGGTCGCTGCGGATTATCACCCCAAAACATGGGTGTGCGATAACCGCTAGGTTTGGATAAGTCGTCTAAGTACAATGAAGGCGCCATTTCCCACGACGCCTCCAGTAGCGTTCCTGACAGCTCTTCTACGATTTCTGGGTGCTGACGTGCAACATTTAACTCCTCGGAAGGATCGTTTCCGATATCGTAAAGCTCCGTTTGCGAGGGGAGCGTACTCACATTAATTAGTTTCCAGTTGTTCTTTAGGACAGCGCCGCCAAATTCATTAACATTGAGTATTAAGGTTCTCTGGGGGAGTAGCTGATTTTCCAGAAGAGCGGGTGATAAATCGATGCCATCAATTGGTTTTACTTGATCGTTTTTGCTCAGTGATGCTCCGGCAATCTTAAGTAATGTCGTGTACATGTCAGTGATATGGGCACGCTCGGTAGATATGGTTGGTTGGATTTGTCCTGGCCAAGATATGATTGCCGGCACTCGAACTCCCCCCTCGTATAGTGATCCACTACCAGATCGAAATGGACCGTTGTCACTTACAGTTTTGTCTGTATCACCGTCACCAGATAAGTATTTGCGTTTAACCGCACCACCATTATCGCTATGAAAAATAACAATTGTGTTCTTTCTCATTTGCTTTTTATCTAGTGCTTCAATAATCTTACCAACCGCCTCATCAACTTGGGTAATCATCGCTAAGTAAATTTGGGTTGCCTTATCTTCAATGTGACTATGTTTTGTGGTTAGCCTATCTGGCACTTGAAGTGGCATCCCTGGGGAGGGGAAGCTGATCATCATAAATAGTGGTTTTGATGATTCATGCGCTTCAATGAGCGCTTTGGATTTATTCCCGAGTAAATCAGTCGCAGATCCAAATTCAGTCATCTGTTTCTCGCCTTCAAACCAATCAGTGAGTCCAATGGTATTAATTTTTTTTAAGTGGTCTCCAACTGGACTAAGATTACCGTAAAAATAATCAAACCCGCGTTGAGTCGGCAACTGACTTCTTTCAGCGTGTCCAAGTAGCCAAGAGCCCAGCATTGCCGTTCGATAGCCGGCGATATTCAGTGCCTGAGGTAAGAGACGTTCATCCATGGGAAGCCCGAAAGTACTCCACGATAAGATTGATTTGGTTTGAAGGCCAAATCGATGTGGGTAACGTCCGGTGAGAAGTGCCGCTCTTGTTGATGAAGAATAAGGTAGCGTATAAAAGCTTTCTAAACGTGCTCCCGAATTTGAAAGTGCGTCAATGTGGGGTGTTGGTACCCGTCCGCCATGAAATCCGACATCTCTCCAACCTAAATCATTGACTAAAATATAAATAATATGAGGTTGGTTATTTGCTTTTGCCCACCCAGCATAAGTCACGTAACTTATGCATCCGATGCATGTCACAGCAAGCATAATCAGTCGTGCAATTTGATTGTAAGTCATGTCGCTAGGTGCATTGGATCAGTCGAGGTTTCAGAACGTGCCTAGATTGTTACCTAATTATTATAAAGTAACACATGGTATACAATTCAGTAGTTATGGATATGAAGAGCTCATCAGAAATTAGCCAACTAGTTAGCCGGGTTGCGCGTAACCTAAAGTTAAACCGCTTCCTAGATGAACTTGGATTCATAGTGGCTACGCTTCTGTTTGCTTGCTCTGGATTACTGGTGCTTCTCATGCCCCTAAAGTTTAGCGTGTCCCAATGGGTGCTAAGCGGTATTGGAATTTCAGTCGTTGTTTTATTAGTAGCTATTTGGTATCGAGCATGGTCGAGTATCGGTGATGGTGAAGCGGCGAGCTTTGTAGATGAGCGTGTAGGCTTAAAGGATGAGGTTCTTAGCGCAGTGTGGTTCCTGAACTCGGATAAACGGTCGGGTGATAGTGACGAGGCTTTTATATCAGCTCATTTGGATCGAGCAGATAAAAAAGTCAGTTCGATTGACGCTAACGTTGTAGCGCCTATTTCTTTTCCGCGAAGTGGAAAAGTTGCAGGTTCAGCGATTTTAACGTTGTTTGTCACCTGGTTAGGTGTGTCGAATATCGTTATTGCAAATAATAGTGAGTTGGCTCCTCTAAACGGCTCCAGTATTGACCTTGATGTCGTGACTGAGACGGTAGCTGAGCCAGAATATTTTTCGAATGTGGAAGAAATTAATGATGCACTTGCAGTGTTAAATAGAGACGATATTAGTTTTGAGGCGAAACAAGAGGCGTTGAAGAAAGCGCGTGAGGTTCTCGATCAGATTAATATGGATGCGGTTATGACACGGGAGGGTTTATCTAAGCTCTCGAAGTTGCTCTTAGAACAAGATGGTTTTGAGGGCGTCGGCAGAGCTTTGGAGCAGGGTAATATAAAAGAAGCGATCGTTTTGTTGAAAGAAAAGCAGGAGCAAATTGCAGCTCTGGCAGATGATGATCAAAATTTAAACGTGGACGATCAGCAAGCTGGATCAACTGTTCGAAGTGAAAATATCTCCTCCGCCGAGATTGGCGATGCCGCTCGAGACCTGATGAATGAGGTGGGACAACCAGACCCACGAAATATTACACGGTTAATTGAAAACCTAGAGCAAGCACAACAGGATATGGAATCACAAGAGCAGGCAAATACCGCCGCCTCTAGAATGGAGAGCGCGGGAGAACGCATTGGCTTGGCACAGACAGGGGCCGCCGATTATGGCGGTCG
>QXZO01000186.1 GCA_009886305.1 Betaproteobacteria bacterium | reverse complement strand
GCACGTACAACGGTTTTCGAGACCGCCACATTCAACCACTCTGCCACCTCTCCGCGACCGTGGATATTACCAGTTTGAAGAATCCGCAGCAGGGATCATAATTAATATGACCGAGGCAGGCCCAGAACTTTTTCCGCGATGTAACACATTATTAACTCACGGCTAACCGGCGCAATGCGGGCAATCATAACTTCTCGGAGATAACGCTCCACGTGATATTCCTTAGCGTAACCGAAGCCACCATGAGTACGCACCGCACGATCGCAAGCTTCATAAGCCGCATCAGCCGCTAAAAACTTCGCTGCGTTTGCTTCCGCACCACAAGGTTTTCGTTCATCGTACAGTTTAGCTGCCTGCCAAACCATAAGGTTCGCAGCCTCTAGGGCCATCCAACTCTCTGCTAGAGGGTGTTGAATACTCTGATTTTGCCCGATAAACCGATCGAAAACTTTACGCTCACCAGCGTATGACACGGCCTTATCTAACGCTCTCTGGCCTATCCCTATCGCCTCGGCTGCAATGAGTATGCGCTCAGGATTTAACGTATCCAGAAGCATCCTAAATCCTTCGCCCTCTGCACCAATTCGATCAGTCTCGGAAACGACTAGTCCATCAATAAACACCGCATTGGAGTCCACGGCACCACGCCCCATTTTTTCAATTTCGTTAACTTCGACATGAGTTCGATCAAGGTCAACATAAAAAAGCGTCATGCCATCCGTAGATTTGACACACTCTTCAATCGGCGCTGTTCGCGTGACAAGTAACATCTTATTCGCGTGTTGCGCGGTCGACATCCAAACTTTTGAACCGCTAATTTCATAATTGGCACCACGTTTAATCGCTCGTGTTTTGATCCGCGTCGTGTCTAGACCTGCATCAGGCTCAGTGACACCAAAAGCCACCTTGTCCTCACCTGAGATCAAGCGCGGTATCCAGCGCGACTTTTGTTCCGGTGAGCCATATTTAATAATCGCATGCGGACCGAACAGATTGATGTGGATACTCGAACACGCGGCAAATACGCCCGCTGAGCGACCCACCGTATGCATCATTAGTGCCGCCTCGGTAACGCCGAGCCCAGCACCTCCATACTCAGTCGGCATTGTGATGCCCAGCCAACCAGATTCAGCCATAGCGGCATGAAATTCAAAAGGAAACGTTTTATTTTGATCTTTTTTTAACCAAAAATCGTCATCGTATCGATCACATATTTTTTTGACCGAATTCGCAATTTGCTCCCTCTCCGGAGTCGCCTCGATTCCAGAAGGTAGAATTGATCGCTCTATCATTGAATACCCCAAATATGCGATGAGATGACAGCGGTAACCATATAATTAATTAGGTTCGATGACCTCAATTTCGCCCATATAAGGCTTGAGGACCAGGGGAATCTCGATTGATCCGTCTTTTTTCTGGTAATTCTCGAGCACAGCGATTAACGTACGTCCAACGGCCAAACCTGAACCATTTAACGTATGCACGAACTCTGTTTTACCTTTTCCGGCCCTAAAACGAGTTTGCATACGTCGCGCCTGAAAAGCCTCAAAGTTACTGCAGGATGAAATCTCTCGGTACGCATTTTGTCCTGGCAACCAAACTTCGATATCGTAAGTCTTGGCTGATGAGAACCCCATATCTCCAGTACAAAGCGTAACTGTTCGAAACGGAATATCCAGATCAATCAATATAGATTCCGCCTGCCCCGTTAATTCCTCTAACTGATCGTATGAATGATCCGGGTGAGAAAATTGAACGAGCTCGACCTTATCGAATTGATGTTGTCGGATCATCCCACGTGTATCTCTACCGTATGAACCAGCCTCAGAGCGAAAGCATGGCGTGTGACAAACAAACTTGGTGGGCAGTTGGTCGATCGACAATATTTCACCGCGATAAATATTTGTCACAGGAACCTCAGCCGTAGGAATGAGATAGAAATTTTGGTCGTCAGAAAGGGGGATTGAAAATAAATCCTCTTCGAATTTTGGCAACTGCCCAGTCCCGAACAAAGAGTCCGCGTTGACTAAGTAAGGCGTATAGACCTCTGTATAACCGTGTCGACTCGTGTGCGTATCGAGCATGTATTGCGCGAGCGCACGATGAAGTCGTGCCACACCACCCATCATCAATGAAAATCGAGAGCCGGTTATTTTGGTCGCTCGCTCAAAGTCGAGCGCACCTAACTTCTCTCCAAGATCAACGTGGTCTTGTGGTTCAAAATCATAGTTACGTGGTACACCGACTTTCTTAACTTCAACATTATCATCCTCTGTTTTTCCAATCGGTACAGAATCGTTTGGCACATTTGGAATGTCCGATAATAACTCGTGTATTTTTGCCTGAATAACGCCTAGCTTCTCTTCATTGGACTTTAAACGATCTGAAAATTCGCCTACTTGCGCCATCAGTTCAGAAGCCTTTTGGTCGTCACCACTTTTTTTGGCGTGACCAATTTCTTTCGAAATGGAGTTACGCTGCGCTTGCAGTCCTTCAGTATCCGACTGAACAGTTTTACGTTCTGACTCCAATGTTACAAAAGCATTAACGTCCAACTTGAAATTACGACGTTCTATCAACTTGTTTGTAACGTTTTGAATATCATTTCTTAGAATCTGTACATCAAGCATTTATCCACTAATCCTTAAAAGTATCTAAAACAATTATTTTTTAAGACGACGGTTGTTAATTTCATTAGCATCCAATTGCCTCAACCTATCAAGCTTCTCTTTTATCTTAATTTCTAAACCACGGTCAACCGGTCGATAAAACTGCTTGGGCTCGACACTTTCCGGGAAATACTGCACATTTGCGGCGTAACCCTCCTGCTCATTATGCGGATAACGATACCCATCCGAGTGCCCTAAATCCTTCATCAACTTTGTAGGCGCATTTTTTAAATGCGCCGGCACGGAGCTTGAACCACGATCTTTAACAAAATCTAAAGCGTTATTATAGGCTGTGTATGCTGCATTGCTCTTTGGCGCACACGCAAGATATAGAACACATTGCCCGAGCGCTAAGTCACCCTCGGGAGATCCGAGCCGCTCGTAGGCTGAAACCGAATCCAAGGCAACCGTTAATGCCCTTGGATCGGCCAAACCAATGTCTTCAACAGCCATACGAATCATGCGTCGGCCAATATATAGCGGATCGACGCCACCATCTAGCATCCGTGTCAGCCAATACAAACTCGCGTCTGGAGAGGATCCTCGAACTGACTTATGTAGTGCAGATATATTGTCATAAAAAGCGTCACCTTGTTTGTCAAAGAGACGATATATACGAGGCAACACACCCAGAACAAAGGGCTCGTCAATTATTGAGCGGGATACATCTTTGGCTGCAGCGACAATAATCTCCAGCATGTTTAATAGCTTTCGAGCATCACCATCAGCATGACCAACAACAAGCGCCTGTGCCGTGTTTTCAATCTCAATAGGAACATCGAGGTGTTTCAAGCCACGATCGAGCACAATCAACAGGTCCTTTTCAGTCAACGATTCGAGCACATACACTGTTGCCCGGGATAAGAGCGCGTTATTCACTTCAAATGACGGATTCTCTGTGGTTGCTCCAATGAAGATTAACAGGCCGCTCTCCACATGAGGTAAAAAAGCATCTTGTTGCGTCTTGTTAAACCGGTGCACTTCATCAACAAAAACTAACGTTTGCTGACTAAAGTCCTCTCGATTTTTCTTCGCTATTGCAACCACATCTCGAATCTCTTTAACACCCGAGAGAACCGCAGATAATTCCACCAAATGAGCCGCACTCGAGTGCGCTAATATCCTAGCTAAAGTCGTTTTACCGACCCCAGGCGGCCCCCATAAAATAATTGATTGCAAACTGCCAGAGCGGGCAGCTAACGTCAGCGGCTTACCGTCACCAATTAAGCGTGACTGACCGACAAATTCATCTAAGCTTTGTGGTCTTAATTGATCTGCTAGAGGTATACCCATAGAAATTCAGTGAACTCAGTTCATATTGAATTCGGTGAACTGATCGGCCCACATGTCACTGGGTTACCAAATCCGCATTCTCGGGCATCTCAAAATCAAATTCATCATCATTGAAATTTGACGGTATTGAAAATTGTCCAAATTCAATTACGGTTTTTTGACCAAAATAGTCATAAAGCGTCATGTTTCGCACCACAGAGGCTATTAATCCAATCTCAATTCGCTCAAACAACCCACTTTCCTCATATGGAATCACACGAACCCTTACCAGATTCCCCTGTGGCTTGAGCGCCTCTAAACCAAAGTAACTATCAATATCCTCTGAACCGTATAGGAGCGCTGCAGGACTTGAGCCGAGCGCACGGTCTAACGAAACCCTAGTAACCTGCATTAAATCTAGATCATAGACCCATAGGAATTCACCATCTCCGACGAGCAACTGCTCATATGGCTCAAAATAATGCCACTTAAATTTCCCTGGCCGGGAAAATTTTAAATCCCCTGAGGACTCCTGAACGAGGGCTCCAGTGCTGTCATAAACACGCTGAACAAAAGTAGATTGGCCAGAGTCAGATTGATTGACGAAATTCTGGAGCTCCTCAATCGCACCGCCCAGCGCTTGAACCGGTATCAATAAAAAGATAAGCGTTATCAGCCGAAAAGAATCGAGGCGCACTGATCAAGCCTTTAAAAATATCTGATCAACTGTCATTGTTAGGCGCTAAGATCTCGCGACTACCGGAGGATGACATACTTGATACCAAACCCGCTGACTCCATTTGCTCGACAAGTCTAGCCGCTCTGTTATAACCAATACGCAAATGCCTTTGGACTAAAGAGATGGAAGCGCGCTTATTCTTTAAAACAATTTCTACGGCTTGGTCATACAGCGGGTCACTTTCGGCATCCCCACTCACGGTTCCATCACCGGAGTCATCTGAAGACACTGGTGCCTCCAAGATACTCTCAATGTACTGGGGCTCACCTCGACTCTTCAATGTGTCAACAACACGATGAACCTCCTGATCGTCCACAAAAGCGCCATGCACTCGCTGAGGATACCCGCTCCCTGGGGGCAAGTAGAGCATGTCTCCCTGACCCAGCAGTTGTTCAGCGCCCATTTGATCCAAGATGGTTCGGGAGTCCACCCGGCTGGATACTTGGAAAGCGATTCGTGTCGGAATGTTCGCCTTAATCAAGCCGGTGATCACATCAACCGAAGGCCGCTGTGTTGCTAAAATCAGGTGAATTCCAGCCGCTCTCGCCTTTTGAGCAAGACGTGCGATTAATTCTTCAATTTTCTTACCTACAACCATTATTAAGTCTGCTAATTCATCAATGACGACCACAATTAATGGCAGTTCTTGTAGAGGTTCCGGTTCCTCTGGGTTCAAGCTAAATGGATTATCAATTGTTTTGTTAGATTTTGCCGCCTGTCGGATTTTGGTATTAAAACCAGATAAATTGCGTACGCCTAGTGCAGACATCAGTCGATATCTTCGATCCATTTCGCCGACACACCAATTTAACGCGTGTGCAGCCTTTGGCATCTCAGTTACAACAGGTGCCAGCAGATGGGGAATCCCTTCATATACAGATAGCTCAAGCATCTTAGGGTCCACTAAAATCATGCGCACTTCGTTGGGCGTTGACTTATAAAGAAGCGATAAAATCATCGCATTGATCGCAACGGATTTACCTGATCCTGTAGTTCCTGCCACAAGCAAGTGAGGCATCTTAGCAAGATCGGCACATACCGGCACACCAGAGATATCTTTACCTAAAGCGATAGCTAGCGGTGAGGGAACGTCCGCGTAAGTCTGCGATGCAAGCACCTCGGATAGATAGACAACCTGCCGTTTAGTATTGGGGATTTCTAAGCCCATTGTGGTCTTACCGGGAATCGTCTCGACTACCCTGATACTAACCACGGATAAAGACCGCGCCAGATCTCTGGTCAAGTTAATAATTTGGCTACCCTTTACCCCAACAGCTGGCTCTATTTCGTAACGCGTGATGACGGGACCTGGTTGCGCTGCTACGACCCTGACCTCTATATTGAAGTCTAATAATTTTTTTTCGATCAGTCGGGACGTATATTCGAGCGTGTCCGAAGAAATCAACTCAACATCTGATGGAGGAGAATCTAGAAGGTTAATAGATGGGAGCTCAGAATCGGGCAAATCTTCAAATAAAGGCTTCTGTTTTTCTTTTTGCGCTCGTTCCGATTGTGCGACCTGCTGCACCGGTTTATCAATTCTTAACGGCTTGGGCTCGGGAAACGTGAACTTCTCTCGTACTTCGTCTAGCCGATCCATCCTCGCCTCTAAGGCAATCTCTCCAGCCTTCCTGTCTCTCCAACCTTCCCAGCCTCGCCATATCTGCAACGCCGACCATTCCAGCCAATACCCCACTTTTTCTGATATCGTTATCCACGAGATTCCGCTCACGAGAGATATCCCGACAGCCATTAATATCAGGAACATTAACGTACTACCGATAAATCCAAATGCACTACTGCTGATAAGTGCGATCTCCCCACCGAGAATACCTCCCGGTTTACCGGGCAATTCAAAATGAGCCGAATACATACGAAGCCCTTCGAAGGCAGCACTGGAAAATACGAGGAGCACTAAGCCTGCCGTTACCAAAAATACGACTTTAGGGTTCTCAGTAATTCTTCTCGCGGTATGTCGATAAGCCCTTATTACCAAGAGCGTTCCAGCCAACACGATCCACCACGCTGAAATCCCGAACAAGTAAAGAAGTACGTCAGAGATATGTGCGCCAACAACTCCTCCAGCATTACCCGCCTCCTCTGCAGCACTTTGCCGCGACCACGCCGGATCCAGAGGATCATAGGTACTTAAAACAAGAGTTAGATACGCCAGAAACCCTGACGATAAAAGTAGCCCCACCTCACGGAGTAAGACAACAAGCTTGGGCGGCAACACACTTTTAGTGAAGGAATCTTTGTTGACTATTTCCGATTTTTTAGTAATTTTTCGTTTAGCCAATGATTAAATCCGTCGTACAGTTAGTCGGAAGATCTGTAAAATTAAGTAGGCACTAATTTTAGCTCAAACACTATTGTAACTGAGTCAAATCTCTCGGAGAGTAAACATCTTCAATTTGATAAGATCATCGGTACATGAAACGGTTGTCAACATTGGAACTAACAGCACACTATCAGCATCTAGGAAACAGATATGAAAAAAAAACACAATAAACTCATTATTTTAGGCTCAGGCCCAGCGGGATATACAGCGGCTGTCTATGCATCCAGAGCCAACCTAAAACCAGTGCTTATTACCGGAATCGCTCAAGGAGGTCAATTAATGACCACGACAGATGTCGATAATTGGCCAGCAGATGCCGACGGTGTTCAAGGCCCAGAACTCATGGATCGATTTCAAAAACATGCCGAGCGATTTGGTGCTGAGCTCATCTTTGATCACATTCATACAGTGAAACTGGATAAACGGCCTTTTACAATGCTGGGAGACCAAGCTGAATACACTTGCGACGCATTAATCATCGCCACTGGAGCCTCAGCAAAATACCTGGGCATTCCCTCAGAGGAGATCTTTGCAGGAAAAGGAGTTTCAGCCTGCGCAACTTGTGATGGCTTTTTTTACAAGGGTCAAGACGTTGCAGTTATTGGGGGTGGTAATACTGCTGTTGAAGAAGCACTTTATCTATCAAATATTGCGAAAACGGTCACACTGGTTCATCGACGTGATCAGCTAAAAGCCGAAGCGATACTCATTGATAGACTTTTAGAAAAAGAAAAAAACGGCAATATAAATATTATTTGGGATCACACACTTGATGAAATAGTTGGTGACGTATCCGGCGTAACCGGAGCTAGAATCAAGAACACCAAAAACAATCAAGAGTCGACGCTATCAGTTGCTGGTGTCTTTATTGCCATTGGTCACTCGCCTAACACTGAAATCTTTAAGACCCAAGTCGATATGGTGGGAGGATATATAACCACTCAAAGCGGGCTTGATGGAAACGCGACGCAAACAAGCATTCCGGGCGTATTTGCCGCTGGAGATGTGCAAGATCATGTTTACAGACAAGCGGTTACAAGCGCTGGTACAGGCTGTATGGCTGCGCTAGACGCAGAACGTTTTTTAGCCAGTAACGAATAATCTCAGTGGATGTACTGTGACGCATGTCGAATAATAATGACCCAAAACCTAAGGAGCGATTTGAGGATCTTCTTGAAGATTCATTGAAGGATATAACTGTCCTAAAAAAAGATGGGAAAATCATCACCTCAAAAGAACCACCTGCGCCTATTCCGACACAGTCGATTCAGGATGAAGCTGACGTTCTGAAAGAATTATTGCATCAAGATATGGAGGAAGAAGGAACGGAGTTTCTATCAGAGGAGCCAGCCTTCCTCAGACCAGGGGTGCAGCATCAAGTCCTTAGGAAACTCAGAAGAAATTATTGGGTTGTCCAAGACGAACTAGACTTACACGGCTCTACATCAGATAGCGCACGCGCCCTTGTAGCCGAATTTCTTTCAAACGCAAAAAAAAGAGGCATTCGTTGCGTCCGCGTTATACATGGGAAGGGCCATCGATCCAATAATGGTGAGCCTGTACTGAAGAAAAAATTGTTTCGCTGGCTCCAGCTTAGAGCCGACATCCTTGCCTACTGCGAGGCAGCCCCGAAAGATGGTGGGAGCGGAGCAACAATGCTGTTACTAAGCACAAAAAAATAGGTTATGGCCCGCTTCCAATTAGACCGCATCCTCATTTGTCTCGCCAGTACGAATACGAATGACTTGCTCAACTGAGCTCACGAAAATCTTTCCATCACCGATTTTTCCCGTTTTAGCGTTAGACACTAAAGACTCAACGGCTTGATCGACAAGACTATCGACGACGACGACCTCGATCTTTACTTTGGGTAAAAAATCAACAACATATTCAGCGCCTCGGTATAACTCTGTATGGCCTTTTTGACGACCGAAACCCTTGACCTCAGTGACTGTGAGACCAGTAATTCCAATTTCAGACAATCCCTCACGCACTTCATCAAGCTTAAATGGCTTAATCACAGCTTCTATTTTTTTCATGGCTTAAATTCCCCTCATTCAATCGCACTCGGTCAACAAACGTCTGACATTTAATCTATAAAACCAGCGCTTTCATATTCATCTTAATCTAAATCTTATTAATATGATGATCTTATTAATATATTGGCATGTTTTTTACTGATCGATCAAGCCGCGATACTTACTTGTAATTGGATATCGCCAGTCTTTTCCAAAACCACGAGCCGTTACCCGAACCCCTGGAGGAGACTGTCGCCGCTTATGCTCATTCACATGAATAAGCCAAACGATTTTTTTAACGTCTTCCGGCAAATACCCGAGCGCTATGATCTCTTCCACACCGCGATCATACTCAACGTAGTGTTCAACAATTGCATCTAGAATCTCATATGACGGCAAAGAATCCTCATCAAGCTGATCTGGCCGCAGCTCGGCACTCGGCGGACGCTCAATAATTCGCTCGGGGATGCAAGCTGACATTGTGTTTCGGTACACTGATAAACGATATACTGCCTGTTTTGTTAGATCCTTTAACACAGCAAATCCCCCAGCCATATCACCATACAAAGTAGCATAGCCAGTGCTCATTTCACTCTTGTTCCCTGTAGTCAACACTAAAGATCCGAACTTATTCGATAAGCTCATCAATAACGTGCCGCGAATTCGTGACTGAAGGTTCTCCTCGGTAGTGTCAAACGCTCTGCCCAAAAACTCTTCAGACAAGCTGCTCATGAAGGCATCGAACATCGGTTTAATCTCCACTTCCGAATACTCAACTCCCAGCCCCATCGCCATACTGCTCGCATCCTCTCTACTCATACTTGCCGTGAATTGAGAGGGCATCATCACTGCCTTAACTCTCTTTGCTCCCAACGCGTCAGTGGCCACTGCCATCGTGAGCGCAGAATCAATGCCTCCAGATAGCCCAATCAAAACTCCTGGAAAACCGTTCTTTTCGACGTAATCCTTTACCCCCAGCACGAGCGCCTCATATATTGCGCGCTCATTACCCAGAAGTGGCTTTTTAGATTCCGACGTGATTTGATCTTGATCAATGGTCACTGTCATAAAGCTTTCGCTAAAAAAATCCGCCTGAGCTGATATCTCACCAGCACCATCGCACACGAATGACCCTCCATCGAAGACGAGCTCATCCTGACCACCAATAAGGTTGCAAAAGATTACGGGTATGGAGTGCAAACGTGCTTGAGTTTGAACAACCTTCCTTCTTACCAAATCTTTACCCGAATGGAATGGAGAAGCATTCATAACCACCAATAAATCTGCCCCGTTATTTTTAGTACTAGATACAGCTCTCGCTGGGTGTTCAATGACCTTGGACTGTGTTGAAGCTTCGCGACCACCTTCACCCCAAACGTCTTCACAGATATTTAACCCGACAGAGACCCCAGCTAAGGAAAATACTACTGGTTCAACCCCAGCCTTAAAATATCTCGCCTCGTCAAATACTCGATAGTTAGGCAACTCTTGCTTGAAGTATCGTGCGACAATCTTATTATCTTGAATGACTGATCCAGCGTTATACAAACTTTGACCTTCCTTATGAGGATGACCAACTATAAGCGTTATCCCAGATACGTTGTCCGCGAGACGCATCAGCGCTAGCTCGCATTCTTTGAGAAAATCGGGTCTTAGTAGTAAATCCTCTGGAGGATATCCACACAATGACAGTTCAGGAGTAACGACTAAATCAACAGAATCTGCTTTTGCTTGATCGATGATCGAGAGAATTTTAGCCACGTTGGATGACACATCGCCAACGACACAATTAATTTGAGCGACAAGAATTTTTAAAGGCATACTACGTATTGGTAGGTGAATAATTAAAACAACATGAATAACGTTAAATTTGACATAGTCCATAGTTTATCTGGAATCAAAGCTGAGGACTGGAATTCTTTGAATAATGGCCACACGGTTACATCATATGAATTCCTAGCAGCACTAGAGGAAACACAGAATGTTGGCGAGCAAAGTGGTTGGCTGCCCTCACATTTAATCGCCACGTCGAGTGAGCGATTGGTGGGCGCGGTACCCCTTTATATCAAAACGCATTCGTATGGTGAGTATATTTTCGATTGGGCTTGGGCTGATGCTTACCATCGGTCTGGCTTGGATTATTACCCAAAGCTTGTGTCGGCGGTACCATTCACGCCAACGACTGGTCCACGCTTGTTAGCCGCTGACGCAGAAATAAAAAATGCACTGGCAAATGCAACGCTGTCTTTTGCGAAAGATAATCAACTATCCTCTTTCCATTGCTTATATCCAGAAATAGAGGATCTATTGGTCTGGGAAAACGCTGGATGCCTTCTACGAAAATCAATCCAATTCCACTGGACCAACCAGAATTACGAAAACTTTACGCACTACTTATCGTCAATGAAATCGGCGAAAAGAAAAAAAATTAAACAAGAACGCAAGCGCCTCATTGATAATGATCTGAGTTTCAAAATAATTTCAGGAGATCAAGCTTGCCAAGATGAATGGGAATTTTTCTACGACTGCTATCAACACACGTATGCTATCCGGGGGTCGAACCCCTATTTGAATTTCAATTTCTTTTTAGAATTAAAAAATAAACTCGGCAAAGACACGCTACTTATCATCGCTAGTCAATCTGGGCATCGCGTCGCTACCGCCTTAAACATACTAAGCAATGACACGATTCTCGGAAGATATTGGGGCGCCAAAGAGTACATTCCAGGACTACACTTCGAGACCTGCTATTACCAAACAATAGAGTACGCTATTGAACATGGGTATAAAAAATTCGAAGGTGGTGCGCAAGGTGAGCATAAACTATCTCGGGGACTAGAGGGAGTTGAAACCAACTCGGCTCATTGGCTAGCACACCCTCAGTTTTCAGATGCCGTAGGTAACTTTTTGGATCGAGAAGGAGCTGCCATTGGGGAATATCACGAGAATCTAGTTACCCGAACACCGTTCAAAACTCTATAATTAATGCTCACATCAAAATCGACCAATAAAGGTAAAAACTGTGGTTTTTAATTTTTATAATCGTTTAACATCTCGTCAACAAAGCATCTATCGTCAAAGTGATGATATCAAGCACTTGACACTTAAAGATGTCAAATGCCTTCATAATGAGTCCTCCACGCTGGAGACACTTTTGATTGAAGAGGACTTAGTAAAAATTGAAATGGTATGCCAGACAATTGCTGATGACATTGTGAGGCAAATCAAATCACCAAGACTCAAAGTACAAGTACTTAGCGTTCGGCCATCGGACGACTGGGGAGAGCTCCATGGGTTATATCTTCCCGAGGACGATGGTCAACCGGCGAAGATACAGGTTTGGATGCGAACTGCTAAAAACAAAAAAGTTGTGGCTTTTAAGAGTTTTCTGCGCACCCTACTACACGAGTTATGCCATCACATAGACTACGAACACTTTGGCTTTCCAGAGACCTTCCATACCGAGGGATTTTATAGCCGAGAGTCTAGTTTATTTAAACAAATACGCTCATGATAAGAGCCGACAATGACTGTCGACTTTGAATAATTTAATCGCTCGATTCGGGGCAGAAAAATCTTACCGAATCATCGAAACAGCCGTGCGCATTAAATCCATCATTCTCTTTAATACACTCAAACATGTGATCACCCATTTCGTCCGTGTAGGGGCAGTCACGAAACTTAAACATCTTATATTCCGCTTCCATCGCTTTTTCATAAATGTCTTTGTCAGCAGGTACCGTCCCGCCTGAATCAGTTTCCTGACCAGTATCATTTTGCGCGAGCATTGAGTCGAGATCGTTATCAGCAACCGGCTTCTTTTCACAACTATTTTCAATAGTTGTATTGAAACACCAAAGAGTGCTAAATCCATTATTGTCTTTTATGCATTGATAGAGCTCCTGCCCCATCACATCAGTCCAATTACATCCACTATAATTTGCAACCATTTGTTCTCTTCGGGCAGATCCTCCCGCCCAAGCTTGGAACATAATCCCCCCCATCAACAGGACAAACAAAATCAAACGCTCCGGTTGCCAAACTCCACTCATACTACACTCCTTTTTTCGTTACTTTTTAGGTCGTCTGCGCTATTGCGTAAATTTAAAACGCAACCTCAAATAACGCCGACCTGTTAAATCTTTGGTTTCTGAAAGTGTTTGTCCGTTGTAAGTCGCCTCAACGGTGTAACGACCTCCAACAACCTCAACAAAAAACAATGGTCCTCTGGATTCCTCTTCTAGAATTACGTCTCCAGATAAATTCTTAACCGTTACCAATGCGCCAGAAATTGGTCCCTCAACAGCTGTTGAGGTGAGTACCATATGCATTGGAAACCGTGATGCTAAATTATCCATTTTTTCGCGTTCAGCTTCGTTCATTCCGCCTGAAACATACTTCACGCCACGGTACTCGAGTATTTCCGGCTCTACCGCAAAGAGAAAAGACGAGTGTATACATAATAAAATTAACGTGAAAAATCGAGTAAGCCTCAAAACCAATCCTTTCGCGCCCTACCGAACATGGCGACTAAAATTGAAAATCGTTCGCAGATAGTAGACCATTTTTTGTGGAAATGTTGATACCAAATCGCTTGGAGGCTGGAAACTTAGAGCTTAATCGCAATCATTCGCTTTAATATGTAACGATATATTCGATTCATCTCAGTCCTTATCGACCAGAGATTCTTCGCGCATATTCAATAGCAGCCTTCATATTAGTGTTGTTTGCCACACCCTTCCAGGCGATCTCAAATGCTGTTCCATGGTCAACAGAAGTCCTAAATATAGGTAAGCCAAGACTGACATTGACTGTTTCATTGAACGCAATAAGCTTTGTCGGAATATGACCTTGATCATGATATTGAGCAACAACCAAATCAAACTCTCCTTGCAACGCTCTGTAGAACACGGTATCCCCGGAAATTGGTCCTTGTACATCAATCCCCTCAGACTTAGCCTGATCAATAGCTGGCACCAAACGGTTCGCCTCCTCCGAGCCAAACAAACCACCCTCGCCACAGTGGGGGTTTAGACCCGCAACCGCCAAACGCGGCCTTTCATACCCAATACTCTTGAAATGCTGATCCCCGATGCGTATGGTGTCCAACACACGCTGCGTTGTAGGCTTGATCGCGGCATCAGCCAGCGATGTGTGCGTACTAACGTGTATTGCGTTTAACTTCGGCCCGGCTAACAACATGTACGATGACTGAGCTCCCGTGAGCTCTGCCAACAATTCTGTATGGCCGTCATACTTATGACCAGCTAAATGCATGGCCGCTTTATTTAACGGGGCAGTAACAATCACTGCGATCAGTTTATCAAGTGAGAGCTCTGCCGCTCTCTTAACATAGCGATAAGCAGCCTCGCCAGCACTCGCACTTATTTCTCCGTCTTTTATAGCACTCGATTCACTGGTCGGTACGTGAACAACTGGCACTACGCCAACCTCAACAGAAAGCGAGTCGCTAAATTTAAGTTTTGCACCGATCATGCGACTAGCTCGATCTAAAACGTCGATATTTCCGATAACAATTGACCGAGACCGAGAATCAGGCGACATCTCTTGCAATGTTTTGACGATAATTTCTGGCCCTATCCCTGCAGGATCCCCCATCGTGATCCCAATTCGACTTAATTCCAAAATTTCACCTTTGCTTACTTTAATACTCGGAGATGGGAATTAAATTCCAGAGGTCATCGCCTCCAGCTTATCGCTGGAAGCAGCCAACCTGACCTCGGCGGCTCTAGCTAATTCACCGCCGCAAGTCTCAATAGAATTTACCGCGTCTTCAACAAGCTCCAAATTGGTTTTCTCACATCCAAAAGGCGCATCCTCGAGTCCCACCCTTACGTGCCCAGACTCCATAATGACTCTCGGTATTAGTGGCAGAACATTAACGTCCAGACCTGAAATCATCCAGTTACACCCAGGCGCGACCTGATCCAACAAATTCAAATAGGCTGTTAGTCCATAGTCTTCCGGAGGAAAGCCAAAAGTAAATCCTGAGCTGAACATCAGTCGATATATGGGGTCCGGCGTGCTCTCGCGCCAATGCAAATTTGCGCCTAGCCGAGCGAATCCTGGTTCGTAAATAGCGTAGCTGGGATGCAAGCCATATTTATGAGCTATGCCCATACCGTGACGGGCATCTGCTTCACTATTCTGGTAAACGTACCCGACTTTATCTTCTTTCAATTGATCATAATGTGAAAAATTACAAGACCCCGGATCCAAGACAGTCCACTCTAGAAATCCGTCCTTGGCCAATGATTCAATATGAGCGTATCGATCTTCACCGGTACTTCGCTCATCAATCGGATTCATCCCTGAAGCAGGCACCGTTGGATAAACAATTGCATCAACTTGTGTACGGATACCTTCAATAATTTTCTTATAAACGTCGACGTCGTCCTGTTGTCGACCGGTTTCCTCATCATAAGCATGCACGTGAACGATTGCGGCCCCTGCATTCACGCAAGCAATTCCCTGCTGCACTATATCCGCGACTTTGATCGGAATGCCGGCTTGCTTTTCTTGAGTCCAAGGCCCGTTTAGAGCCACCTCAAGCCATGTCTTCTTCGTTACATCTTCCATCTTTTTATATCCATCCAGTTGATTAAATAATGTCTACCGCCAAGTCCGGTAAACCAGCTACACGTCCAATTAAATGATCCCCGCGGTCTAGAGCTCCCACTCCGGCTGGAGTTCCCGTAAAGATCAGATCACCCGCCTCCAAATGGTAAAACCGAGAAAGAAAGGAAATAATCTCAGGCACATCCCAAATCATTTCATTAAGATTCCCTATCTGCTGCACCTTATCATTAACAGTAAGTGAAATCTCGCCACTCGACAAATGACCACAAAGGTTGGTTTTTGTTATCGCGGTCATTGGTGCGCCCTGCTCAAATGACTTTCCAAAGTCCCAGGGCCGACTCATCTTTTTCGCCTGAGCTTGTAAATCTCTGCGCGTGAGGTCAAGACCAATAGCATAGCCAAAGACATGGCCAAGAGCATCGGCCTTAGCAATCTCGGAACCCGACAACCCAATCGCCACAATCATTTCAATTTCATGATGAAGATCATTCGTCGCCATCGGGTATGTGACGGCACCGCCCCCTGGCACAAGGGCATCTAAAGATTTTAAAAAAAAGAAAGGGGGATCGCGGTCCGGGTCATTGCCCATCTCACGTGCATGCTCAGCATAATTCCGACCAACACAAAAAATTCGATTAACAGGAAACTGCCGCTCGTCCTCAACAATGGGGATCAGAGGCGAAACTTTGGGTTTAAATGCAAGGTGCTCAGCGCTCAACAAAATCTCCCGTGTATATAACGTACGCGACTGTTTCAAAGGCAGTCATTATTACACATGCACGTCAGCACATAACGGAATAAAACGGGGTCTAGCGATCGAGTTTCCTGATCGTAACGTCGGATAGCAGTCGAGCTCGACACGCAAGGATCAAACCTTGCTGCACTTCAACTGGATTTAAGGCCGCATCAGAATAAATATCTAAATCGACCCTACCTTTAATAAGCTTACATTTACAGGTACCACACACCCCGCTCTGACATGAGTAAGGGAAAATAATGCCGTGGCGCAAAAGCGCAACCAACAGCAATTCCTCAGAAGAAATTATCAATGCTGGATCGCAACACTCAATTGTTAGCAAGTGACTCAAATTCTAGCCTTTTCTCATTCTAGAGATAGATTATAAGTTATTGTAATAAAGTTATTTTTTATAAAATAACTGATAACTTTACAATTGCAACTGTGTACCTTGACCAAATATTGCGTGCTAAGAGAGGACCATTCATCTATCACAAAATAATATCTAAATCTTCGTCTTCGACAGCACTTGTTATGTTGCGGTGCAAAAAATCAGTCAGCCTATAAACGTGGCGCGCTACTCACCTGATCATGCATTAAAACTCAATGAAATAAAGGACCTACGGTACTACAAAGGTATTGCAAAGACGAAGTAGTAGCGTTAACTTATAGTCAGGTTGTCTTGTGATTACATGTTTTTAGCTCAAAACAAGTTCGCAGAAATTTGAACGAGTTGTTACGTAGTGGCACTAGAGAATCGAACTTTTAATTTTATTCATTCGCGAATAAATAAAATAGTCTTCTAAAATTTTTAGGGAGAGAGTTATGACACGTTGGACTACTACGGCTGCCGTCAAGGCAATTTCGGCCGTTGCGTTCCTCGGCTTCGCTTCTCAAGCAATGGCAGCTGATGTCACTTGGGATCGATTGTTGAACGCGCAAAATGATGATGCTAACTGGATGATGTACCACAAGGATTTTACTGGTCATCACCATAGCGGATTAAAGCAAATTAATACTAGAAACGTTAAGAACCTCAAGCTTGCATGGCAGCACAATCCAGCTGCAACCAAGCGTGGTATTCAAGGTTTCCCTCTCGCGGTTGATGGCATGGTCTACTACACCACAACATCAGGCACGATTTGGGCACTTAACGGCGCTACCGGCCAGCCAGTTTGGCATCATGCTGCAAAGATTGATGTTGAGCGCGCTGAGGGTACGTTCTACAACCCATATAACCGTGGTCTAGCAATCGGTCATGGTAACGTTTATATGGGAACAACAGACGGGCGGTTAATCGCATTAAACGCAAAATCTGGTGAGGTCGTTTGGGATAATGAGATCATGACTGTAGCCAAAGGCAATAAGGGCTTTACAGGTGCTCCAGTTATCGTTAAAGACATGGTCATCCTTGGCGCAAACGGTGGTGAGCTTGCAGGTTGCTGTGGACCGATTTACGCAGTTGATGCGAAAAGCGGCTCAGTTGCTTGGCAATTCGATACCATCGGTGGCGATCAGCGTTCACGAGATTCTTGGGGTAACGACTCCTGGAAAATCGGTGGCGGTGGTGGCTGGATGACTGGAAGCTATGATCCTGCAACCAATACGGTTTGGTGGGGAACAGCTAATCCAGCTCCTGACTATGACTACATCGGTGGCGATTGGATGAACAACGGCCCACGTCCAGGCTTGAACCTCTACAGCTCTTCAGTAGTTGTTCTTGATGCGGATAGCGGTGAGTTGTCAGCATACTTCCAGGAAATGCCACACGACGCTTGGGACTTTGACTCAGCGGTTGGTGAGTTCCTAATGATTGAAAAAGACGGCAAGCGAAACATGGTTCACCCAAATAAGGGCGGTATCATTTTCGTATATGACGCTGATTCAGTCGGTGGTGGTAATGAGTTGGCAGTTAACAACGCATACATGATCGGTGAAACCTTCAACTACATCAAAGGTGTTACTAAAGAAGGCCGTTTAGTTGGTCGTCGTGAACTACCTGAAGGTAAGCACGCGGATGTTTGTCCTGCGATTGACGGTGCCATTTCATGGAACACTGGCGCTTACAACCCTAAGCGAAACACACACTTCATGCTCACACAGGAATTCTGTTTTGACATTGAAGTTGTAAATCCAGAGCGTCCAGATGATTTCTCTGGTCAAGCGTACTTCGGTGCGTCATGGACATCCAAGGCTCCTAAGCAAAAAGTAGATGGCACACCAGTTGATGCTGCTTACGGTACGCTTCAGGCCCGCGATCCATTGACCGGAAAAATGAAGTGGCGTGTAGAGTACAAGTACCCAGTGCTTGCATCTCTCTTGTCAACCGGTGGGGACCTTGTGTTCGTTCCTGGCGCAGACGGAATGTTTGACGCTCGTGATGCGAAGTCTGGCAAGCTGCTATGGCAAAGCAACATGGGAACAGGTGCTCACGGTGGTGTAATCACCTATATGGTTGACGGAAAGCAGTATGTTGCCGTTGTAACCGGATGGGGCTCACACGTTGCAGGAAACTATCCTGGATTGTTTGGCGCACCTTTCGATACTATGTCAACTGACACAGGTACTTTGATGGTCTACTCACTTTAAGGTGATTTGATTATTCAAATTCGACAGATATAACGTCGAACTGTACTTGAATTTGGGCGGGTTTTCCCGCCCAAATTTTTTTGTCAGCTCTTTATAAAAATGTAAAAATAATTTAGTATTTCAAGAATCTGGACGTAACTATTCGCAGGAGAACCGCATGCTATTCAATGTTTCAATAACTAGACTCACCCATATCGCTTTCATGACACTATGTGCGATAGGAATAAACATTTCGGTTACTCATGCTGAGGAAGATGTAACTGACATAGCAGCAGCCCAGATTAATCCTAAATATACCCAATACAAAGAGAATTTCTCTGTGAAACGATTATTTGCATCACGCTGCAGTTGGTGCCACCAAGGGTATGGACTGAAAGAAGCGGACGGACCAAGACTTTCAGGGACTGATAAGTCCAAAGAATATATCATCGAGCAAATTGCGTATGGCAAGAGTCCCATGCCAGGATTCAGAAAACAACTCAAACCTTGGCAAATTGAGGCGCTAGCGGATTACATCAAAGCACTACCTGATGTAGAGCTGTAAGCCCAAAGGAAGGGCTCGCAAATTATGAGGGCGGCCTACATGGGCCGTTTTATTTTTTGGATAAACGATAAGTCACTGCCAAACCATCGAATTCAGCATTACCTCTTAACTTATTTCCGCCTATTAGAAAGACATGACTGACAAAGTCATGAACGCCCTCCCCGTTTGCGGAAAAATTAATACGATTGCCCAAAAAGCGAATAGCAGTAAGTGGTCTTTCAGAGGTTCCGAATTTAGCCAAGTTCGTAAATCGAATAGAACCGTTTCCGTTTGGCTGAAACGTTAGCCAAAGCGTCCCGCTAGTCATGCCCTCATACCAAGCGCCAGTCCATGTCCCTACATATTTCTGTGGCGTATCGTTTGCTTGTACGAATGTTGCGAGTGTTGCGAGTGTCAAAACACATAAGAATAAAAAATTTTTAAGTAACATTATCTCTCTACACTCCGGCTAAATAGCCTATGATTAAGGATGACGAAATACAAGGTTAACATTCAAACGTAAATTCACGTAATGAATGGCTCTAATCAATAGTTTCTCTGACTAACGAATAAACCTAAGTAATACAATTATTGTGCCCATAAAATATTGCAATCAATGCGGTGAACTCACTACAGTAAAGATACCTCCTGGCGATAACTTACCTAGGGCGATATGCGATAGTTGCGGCTTCATTCAATACGAGAATCCGAGAGTGATTGTCGGATGCATTCCTGAATGGCAAGATAAAATCTTGCTCTGTAGGCGTGCCATACAGCCAAGGTTGGGATTTTGGACCTTACCTGCTGGATTCTTAGAAAATAATGAAACAACCCAAGAGGGTGCTCTACGAGAAACCAAAGAGGAAGCGAATGCATCAGCAACGATCATTGACGTTTTTTCCCTCATCGATATCCCACACATCAACCAAGTCTATCTCTTGTACCGAGCTAAGCTCAAAGACGAGAATTTTTCAGCAACATTCGAGAGTTCTGAAGTAGCTTTATTTGATGAAGCTTCAATACCCTGGGATGACATAGCATTTGCAGCAATAAAGAAGTCTCTCAAGAGATATTTTAACGATCGACGGAACGGAACATTTTCATTGCACGCGGAGACGATTAACGTCTCCACGCTAAAAAATTACAAAATAGGTTCGTAAATTTTTCCAAACCAACGATATTGACTCTAATCGTTATCTGGCGAAGAGGATACCTTATGAATCGCTAAATCTGCTCCCATGTATTCCTCTTCCTCTGTCAAGCGGATTCCTACCATGGCTTTAATCGAGCCATAAACGACTACACCACCCGCTATAGCAACGATGATGCCGGCTAAGGTACCAATCAGTTGAGACATGAATGAAACATCCCCCATACCCCCGAAACTTTGAAGACCAAATATTCCGGCTGCAATCCCTCCCCAAGCACCGCATAGTCCATGCAGCGGCCAAACGCCCAAAACATCATCTATTTTCCAACGATTCTGAGTCGCCGTGAACAACGAAACAAATAGCGCCCCAGCGATTAGTCCTGTTACCAACGCCCCAAGCGGATGCATAATATCCGAGCCAGCACAAACCGCCACCAATCCCGCTAGAGGGCCATTGTGCACAAAGCCTGGGTCATTTCGTCCTACGAACAATGCTGCCAAGGTTCCGCCAACCATAGCCATCAAGGAATTTAGCGCCACAAGCCCGCTAATACCGTCAATTGTTTGCGCTGACATAACATTAAACCCAAACCAACCCACTGTAAGCATCCAGGCGCCAAGCGCGAGGAATGGAATACTCGAGGGCGGATGAGATACGATACCCCCATTTTTTTGGTAACGACCTTTTCTGGATCCCAACAATAGAACTGCAACGAGTGCTATCCATCCACCCATACCATGAACTACAACAGATCCCGCAAAATCTCGCATGGGTGCGCCGAAACTATTCTGTAACCAGTCCTGAAAACCAAAGTTACCGTTCCAAATAACACCTTCAAAGAAGGGGTATACAACGCCCACGATTATTGCACTAGCGAATAGTTGCGGATAAAAACGAGCACGTTCTGCGATACCGCCAGATATGATTGCCGGAATCGCTGCGGCGAACGTTAATAAAAAGAAAAACTTAACCAGGCCGTATCCACCGTTTTGGCTCAGAGTGTTGGCCCCAACCAGAAAATCGGTACCGTAAGCTACTGCGTATCCAACAAAGAAATAGGCTATCGTAGAAATTGAAAAATCACATAAAATTTTAACCAACGCATTCACTTGATTTTTTTTACGGACAGTGCCCACTTCTAAAAATGCAAAACCCCCATGCATAGCAAGCACCATAACGGCGCCCAATAAAATAAACAGCACATCCGATGCACTATTAGATGACTCCATAGCATTCCCCTTAAAGTGTGACCTGATTTTATTGCCACCAGGTTAAAATGTGATAACTTTATGATTATATTATTAAAATAAAGCAATAAATATGCCACAATTTAAGTAATTGATTTATTAGATTTAACTGAAAAGTATGGTCTCGACTACCGCACTAAAATGGTGCGGATTGATTAACGCGCACCAATATAATGCAATTTAATGAGAGTTCAAAATGAAAGATTCAATCAAAATAGGTTTAACGTACCGACATACTTTCAAGATAAGCGATAATCAAACCGTCCCGAACTTCTATCCCGAGTCTGACTTATTCTTGGATATGCCTAATGTGTTTGCGACCGGCTACATGGTCGGACTGCTTGAATGGGCTTGCATCGAACTCTTGAGGCCGCATATTGAGTGGCCAGGAGAACAGACCCTCGGCACTCATGTTAATTTCTCTCACGAGGCAGCCACGCTGCCGGGAATGACTGTCACTGTCGACGCCAAGCTCACTAAAATCGAGGATCGTAAATTGACCTTTGCAGTAACTGCACACGATGGCGTTGATACAATTTCGAATGGAACGCATGAGCGTGTTGTCATTCAAAAAGTTCGGTTTTTAGAACGGCTAGCACACAAAAACCTTAAATAATATCTCGACCATAGATCTGCTATTTAGCCAACTGCTTCATCGCCTTTTCTAAGCCCGACAGCGTCAGCCCAAACATACGATCATCAACCAATTCACGGGTAATAGAAATCGATTCGTGATACTTCCATCTGGCCTCTGGCGTTGGGTTTATCCAGGCAACTTTCGAGTACACATCTAAAACACGCTTTAACCAAACTGCACCAGACTCCTCATTAAAGTGCTCTACACTCCCGCCTGGATAAGTGATTTCGTACGGGCTCATAGTCGCATCTCCCACAACGATAACTTTATAGTCTGCAGCATACTTGTGAAGAATCTGTGAAATTGGAATGCGCTCATTAGTACGTCGGCGATTATCCCTCCAGACGGATTCGTAAATAAAATTATGAAAATAGAAATACTCTAAATGTTTGAATTCTGTACGCGCGGCAGAGAATAATTCTTCACATGAACGCACATAATCGTCCATAGAGCCGCCGATATCAAAAAACAAAAGAACCTTAATTGCATTTCGCCGCTCAGGGACCATTTTCAAATCGAGATAACCAGCATTTTTTGCAGTAGATCTAATGGTCCCATCTAAATCTAACTCCTCCTCGGCACCCTCCCGTGCAAATTTTCGTAACCGCTTAAGAGCCACTTTGATATTGCGCGTACCCAGCTCAATCGAGTCATCAAGATTTCTATATTCCCTTTTATCCCACACCTTAACTGCCCGTCTATTTCTAGAGCCCTGCTGCCCAACTCGAATACCCTCAGGGTTGTATCCGTAAGCACCAAAAGGGCTTCTACCTGCGGTGCCTATCCACTTTGATCCGCCCTGATGTCTTTTCTGTTGCTCCTCCAATCTCTCTTTAAATGTTTCCATGAGCTTATCCCAACCACCCAAAGACTCTATTAGTCTCTTCTCTTCTTCGGATAGAGATAATTCAAGCTGCTTTTTTAGCCATTCCGCAGGAATATCCTTAAGGAAGTCGTCAGGCAATGCTTCTAACCCATTAAAATAATCCCCAAAGGCTCGATCAAATCGATCATATAACGCCTCATCCTTAACAAAGGTTGCCCGGGATAAATAATAAAAATTATCGATACTTTCACTGGCAACACGACGTTGTAAGGCTTCTATTAAGGTCAAATATTCTTTAACCGATACAGGTATTCCCGCATCTCTGATTCTAAAGAAAAAATCAAGTAAAACCATTTGGTAACCGAGCCAGTAGCTTACGAACGCTCAGAGCGTTTATTAAGAAAAATAAGGCGTTCGAATAGGTGAACATCCTGCTCATTTTTTAGGAGCGCTCCAGCAAGTGGTGGTATCGATTTCCTCTGATCATTGGTTTGTAATGCCTCAACGGAAATATCCTCAGCCAACAAAAGCTTCAACCAATCTAACAATTCGGATGTAGAGGGTTTCTTTTTCAACCCAGGAGTTTCCCTCAGGTCAAAAAAGACCTCTAGCGCCTGTTGCAATAACTGTTTTTTGATGCCTGGAAAATGCACATCAACGATTTGAGTCATCGTTTCCTTATCGGGAAATTGAATGTAATGAAAGAAGCATCTTCGCAGAAAAGCGTCAGGAAGGTCTTTCTCATTATTACTCGTAATAATGATTAACGGCCGATGCGTAGCGCTGACCAACTCCTTAGTTTCGTAAACAAAGAATTCCATGCGATCAAGCTCTCTGAGCAGATCGTTGGGAAACTCAATATCAGCCTTATCAATCTCATCAATTAAAACTACCGATGGCGACTCTGACTCAAACGACTCCCAGAGTGGTCCTTTCATAATATAGTTTTTGATGTCCTTAACTGATTCCTCACCGAGTTGAGAGTCTCGAAGTCGCGATACCGCATCATATTCATATAGGCCCTGTTGTGCCTTTGATGTTGACTTGATATGCCATTGATATAGTGGGCGCGCTAATGAATTTGCAACCTCCATTGCCAGCATTGTTTTTCCTGTGCCAGGCTCGCCTTTAATCAGGAGGGGTCGCTGTAGTGCGATCGCCGCATTGACAGCCATCATTAAGTCTTCCCCTGCTACGTAATCTTTAGTTCCTGAAAATCTCTCAGCCATCTCCTCACACCTCCTGATCTATCGAGTACTTCCAATTATACGGGCATAGCGATACTCATCATCCTGGATCGCATAAGCTTATAATGTCGTACGCTATATTTCGATTGGATTAAACCATGCCAAAATTTAACGCTAACCTCACGATGATGTTCAATGAGTTTGATTTCATGGGGCGGTTCAAACAAGCTCGCCAACAAGGATTCAAGGGTGTCGAAATTTTATTTCCCTATGCTCACCCTAAAGAAGAAATCGGAGAAGAATTATCAAAAAATAATTTAGAGCTTGTTCTATTCAATATGCCCCCAGGTGATTTCGAAACAGGCGATCGCGGTCTTGCGTGCATTCCTGATCGGATAGCCGAGTTTCAGGAGAGCGTAAGCACGGCCATCAATTACGCGGCTCCTCTAAATTGCAAGAAATTTCACTGCATGGCGGGATTAAGGCCTTCTATTGGCAATAGTGAGATCATTGAAGAAACATTTATCGAAAATGTTAGATTTGCGGCAGATGCGTGTCGAGCGCACAAAATTGAAGTACTAATTGAACCCATTAATAACCGTGATATGCCCGGATATTTTCTTAATTACTCTGACCAAGCCACGAAACTTATAGAGGCAATTGATCGCCCCAATGTCGGCCTTCAGTATGATATTTACCATATGCAAATCATGGAAGGGGATCTGACGCCATCTATCGAGTCGCTTTTGCCTCAGATCAAACATATGCAACTTGCGGACACACCAGGTAGGCATGAGCCAGGAACTGGAGAAATCAATTACGCGTTTCTTTTGAGCACCATTGATGATCTTGGATATGAGGGCTGGATTGGATGCGAATACCGACCTGAAAAAGACACGATATCGGGCTTAGAATGGATTAAACCTTATCTTTAACAATTTGGTAGCAACGTAACTCATTTAATGCATTATTCATCAAGGGGATAAAAATCATGAAAATCGGCTTCATCGGGCTAGGCATCATGGGCTCACCCATGGCGAGACAACTCATTAACGGTGGTCATGACGTCTACCTATACTCTAGGAGCCAGGTGCCGGACGAACTCGTATCGAATGGTGGTATTGCCTGTCAGAATGGATCCGAGGTGACTACCCATGCTGACGTTATTAT
>QXZO01000185.1 GCA_009886305.1 Betaproteobacteria bacterium | reverse complement strand
GAAAATCTGGCCTTAAACCTGACGTGGTTGTGATCGTTGCAACGATTAGAGCTCGGAAGTTTCACGGCGGCGCACCCTTAACCGAACTCAATCATGAAAACGTATCGGCGCTAGAGGAAGGTTTTTCTAATCTAGAGCGTCACGTCAATAACATGAAGGGAGTATTTAACCTTCCTTGTGTCGTGTCTATTAATCATTTTACCCATGACACTGAGGCTGAGGTGGACCGTCTAAAGGAGCTTTGCAACGGGCTTGGTGTTTCAGTGGTTGTCGCGAAGCATTGGGCCGAGGGGAGCGCAGGTGCACAAGCGCTAGCGCATAAAGTTGTAGACATTATTGATCAAGGGACTGCTGACCTCACTTTTGCTTATGACGATAAGGATAGTCTTCAGCAAAAAATCGAATCAGTTGCTAAAAAAATATATGGTGCCTCTGAGGTAAAACTTGATGCGAAAGCTAAAAATCGCCTTGCTGAACTCGAGAAAGAAGGTCACGGTGATTTGCCAATATGTATTGCGAAAACGCAGTATTCATTCTCCAGTGATCCAAGCTTAAAGGGAGCGCCGATTGGACACACGCTAACTGTTCGCGAGATCCGGCTATCAGCAGGTGCCGGATTTGTAGTCGTGGTTTGTGGCGATATCATGACGATGCCTGGTTTGCCAAAAGCACCAGCTGCTAATCGTATTGATCTTGGCTCAGACGGAAAAGTTGTTGGATTGTTTTAGTCCACAGTATTTTTAAGCGCCATGGGAAGAGATATTCCTGACATGAAGTCGCAAACCGTAACCGCACTCACACAGTCTGAAGGTTTCAGCACTCATCCTCGTGATGTGGCGTGGACGGAGACAAATATACCCTGTCAGGTCGCTTGTCCGGCTGGGACAGATATTCCTGGCTATATTGAAGCTATCAATAATGGGAAGCTAGATGAGGCCTATGCAATTAACTTTAGGGATAATTTGTTCCCAGGAATTCTCGGTCGGGTCTGTGCGCGACCTTGTGAGGATGCGTGTCGGCATGGTCGGCCAAATAATGGCGAATCTGTTGCGATATGCTCTCTAAAGCGATCATCGCATGACTTGGGCGGCTCTCTTAAATCTTTGCCTGACATCAAACAACCCAGTGGTTACTGCATAGCAGTTGTTGGGTCAGGCGTTGCAGGACTTGCCACTGCGAGGGACCTTGCTCTCGAAGGTCACAGAGTAATTATTTATGAAAAACATCATCGACCAGGTGGGATGTTGATTCAAGGAATACCGGCTTTTCGACTACCTAGAGATGTGATTGACTTAGAGATTAACCAAATCTTATCTTTAGGTATTGAGTTGAAATGCGGTGTCGATATTGGTGACGATGAGAGTCTCGACGTTCTAGTTGATTCACATGATGCAGTCGTGTTAGCTGCTGGAACTTTAAATGGTAACCGTTTAAATGTCCCAGGGGATGATCTTATCGGCGTTGAACATGGCCTGCGTTTTTTGATGGAGGTAAACGAGCAAGGTCGACGACATGTAGGCTCTAAAGTAACGGTGATTGGTGGCGGATATACGGCAATGGACTGCGCTCGAACCGCAGTTCGATTAGGAGCGGAGACAACTGTGTATTATCGACGTGGTCCAAGCGATATGGTTGTTTTGCCCGGAGAAGTTCAAGAGTTACTTAGCGAAAATGGAATGATGAAGTATTTTCAGGCGCCTCATCAGTTTTTTGGTGAGACAGCTGTGGAGCAAGCTGGTTTTTTCAAAACCACTATCAATCTCGAAGGGGGGAAGCCGGTTGTAGAGCTCGAGAAAGGTAATGCGATTGAAATTAATACCGACAATGTTATTTTGGCTACGGGGCAAAAGGCAGACACTAAATGGGTTTCGGGGAAAATTGGTGAAAGTATTATGCCCAATCGATCAGGGATCTCAGTCGTAGATGGATTCCATACTCCTCACCACAAAGTCTTCGTTGCAGGAGATTTTGCTACTGGTGCAACAACTCTAATCGATGCGATTGCCCATGGACGCAAGGCTGCTTTGCGAGTAACGCAATTTTTGACTGGTGCTAGCGTTCCTGAAGTTAAAATTAAAATCGATAAAAAACGGTTTGCTTCGGATTTTGAGGCAGGCCATTTTCCGAGAACTCAGGCTATGAACATCATCCCCATTCACCCGGTGCCGGTCCTGAATGCTAAGGATCGGATCGACGATAAAGAAGTAGAACTGGGTTATGACCCGCTATTAACGGATCAAGCAGGAAAACGTTGCTATTTGTGTCATTACAAGTTTGAAATTGATAATAGACTTTGTGTGTTGTGTGATGAATGTGTCAAGGTTAAACCTACCGAGGATTGTATTCTCCCTGTTTCAAATCTAGAGGTCAGTGACGACGGATCAGTTGTTAAATATAAACAATTACAGAAGGGCGAGTCGGATTCTCTTTATTACAATCAATTATGGATTAATCAGGATAAGTGTATCCGTTGTGGGCAATGTGAGGCAGTATGTCCCGTGGGGGCAATATCGATCCAAAAGGTGAGCTTTGTTAAAGTTTAGTGACTGTACTTTCCTTTCGATTTAGTACGCTTTATACTGTTTTTTTGCGCGGGAGCTAGCTCCGCTTTTATTGTTTGCCAGTTCTCGACACGTGAATTTAATCCATTACTGTGGAGGCGAAACGTGGCGTTTGTATTAGCACTTGACGCGACTGGTGTGCCCAGTCGTTGGCTGAATTTAGAGAATGCAATTACTTACCATGCGAGAGGGATGGTGGCTTGGTCGCTAGGGGATGCTATAGCCACATTTCGCGGTGGTATATCACGCCTTACGGGGGAGAGATCCGAAATCCAGACACAAAGTATCATTGCGATCAAAGGTGCTGTAGATAGGTTTACAGGTAAACCGCATCCCTCACTGACTAACAGTGCCTTATTTTCTC
>QXZO01000184.1 GCA_009886305.1 Betaproteobacteria bacterium | reverse complement strand
CATCACTCAAGCTCTCAGCTAGATTCCCTGAGCACTTAGCAGCCGGGTCAAAGTAGTCAAGCGCTTTAGTTATACGTAAATATGTATTTGCATCAAAGGTATCTGCGAATTTATCCCCTTGATATCGCAGATACGACTCAATTTGAAAATCAGTATCAAAATTAAACTTTAAAGAGTCTTTACGCAAAGTTCTGCCAAACTTAACGTCCATCGTATCGTCGGATAGGTAGGTGATATGACCAATCATGCGCGCAATTTTCAGGCCGCTTCGTGGTATGGCTTTATGCTGATAAAAATCACCATCAAAGAATTGATTGTCAAGAGTAATCGCCTGGCGTGCCACCTCATTAAATGCAATATTTTGTGCTGATAATTTTGGTGCAGCTGCAACCACCACGGCATTATTAAGACGACTGGGCTTATCTATAGTCCACTGAAGCGCCTGCATGCCCCCCAAACTGCCGCCCATAACCGCGGCAAATGTATGGATGCCAAGTTTAGTCGCAAGTCTGGCCTGAGTTTCTACCCAGTCTTCAACCGTAACCATAGGAAATGAACTCCCCCATGGCTCATTAGTAGCTGGGTTCATAGTTGACGGCCCAGTCGAGCCATGACATCCACCAAGATTATTAACACCGATCACAAAAAAACGGTTGGTATCCAATGGCTTACCTGGACCGATTAAATTATCCCACCAACCCAAGGTTTTTTCGTCTCCGTTATACGTCCCGGCCACGTGATGCGATGCGTTAAGTGCATGGCAAACCAAAACAGCGTTTGTCTTATCATCATTAAGCGCGCCATATGTTTCAAAAGTAAGTTGATACTTTGAGAGTGTTTCACCACATTTAAGCAGTAAGGGTTCCTCAAAGTCCATAGTTTTCGGCTGGACATCTCCGATTGACGAGGTCATGTTGGAAGCCTCCCCTCAACCGACGTATTGACGCACCTAAAAACCTTATAAAATGAATCTAAAGTATCCATAGTCCTATATTTTTTCCCTTGAAAGGCGAACCAAGATTCTAGTAGCCGCTTCAGAAGCCATGTCATTGATTAGAGCGTTCTCTTCATTTGATTTGGCTGCAATATCAAGATCGCTATGCGTTATTTTTCGGCGCAACACGAGCTGATGATCGACAGTGTTAATTGATTCATTCAGCGAATCAAATCTATACCCGACGGTATAAACCAGCTCATACTCATCAACGCTACCCGCGTTTGACAGGACAGCAACCGTTCTGACCGAGCCTTCACTTAAAATATTTATGGCTACTTCAGCTGCAGACGCAGTCTGAACCAAATCAACATTAGATGTTCTCTGAATTTTCTTTTTAATTACCCTACCAACACGAGACTCTAACCCTGCTTGCAGATATATAGTCTGATAAGGTATCTCGTAACTACCCTTCAATTTAAATCCGCAACTGGACAATGTGATTGCGATTCCTAAAAGAAGTAATTTCGTTCTTATTTTGAGCATTAATTTCGCACGCAATTCGATTAAATAACGATATTGACTAGTCGGCCTGGAACGACCACAACTTTTTTTACTGGCTTACCTTGAATATAATTTTGCACCAACTCATCGCTTAAAGCTAAGGTCTCGATGTTCGCCTTTGAAGCAGACACGGCAACGGTTATTTTGCTTCTCAACTTCCCATTGACTTGCACTACCAGCTCAATTTCATCTCGCAATAGGGCTTCTTCATTAACTTGTGGCCATGCCGCATATTGCAAATCTCCGGCAAATCCAAGCTCATCCCATAATCGCTCAGTAACATGAGGAACAATTGGGAATAATATTCGTAACAAAATACCTAAGCCCTCAGCGCGTAAACTCGATTGCTCAGCATCTTCCATTCGAGCGCCCTCGATGATATCAAGAGCATTGAGCATCTTCATCCCAGCAGAGGCGACCGTATTATATTGCTTTCTCTGATAGTCAAAATCTGCCTGTTTCAGTAATAGGTTCAGATCTCTGCGTATGTCTTTCGCATCTTTAGAATTAAACTGAAATGTGGTCAAACTTAGTCCTTTGCTAATGGACTCTTTAAATTGGTAACCATAACGCCACAACCGCTTTAAAAAACGGTACGCACCCTCAACCCCGTCATCATTCCAAGCCAAGGTATCCTCTGGAGGGGCCGTAAACATCATGAAGAATCGAGCTGTATCCGCTCCATATCGATCGATAAGAGATTGTGGATCAACACCGTTATTTTTTGATTTTGACATGGTTCGAATTCCGCCAGTCTCTAATGCCTCACCGTGGTTGATTAAGCGTTGTCCTGAGCGCTTTCCGTTATCATCTAGTAATAACTCAACATCTTGAGGATTGTAATAAGTAATCCTGCCTGACTCTTCCGTCTTGTAGAAGATTTCGTTTAAGACCATGCCTTGGGTGAGCAAATTCGAAAACGGCTCATCGATCTCTGATATCTGAAGGTCGCGCATAACCTTTGTCCAAAACCGGGAATACAGCAAGTGTAAAATTGCGTGCTCAATCCCACCAATGTATTGGTCAACAGGCAGCCAATAGCTAGCCCGTTCATCCACCATCGCTTTATTTGAATCAGCACTAGCGAATCGTAAAAAATACCAAGATGAATCCACAAACGTATCCATCGTATCGGTTTCCCGCTGTGCATCTCGCCCGCAGGTTGGGCACTTACATTGAAGAAAATCAGCTCTTTTATTTAATGGATTTCCTGAACCATCGGGAACACAGTCTTCTGGCAACACAACAGGTAGATCGTCTTCAGGGACGGGCACATCTCCACAAAATTCACAATGAATGATGGGAATCGGAGTGCCCCAATATCTTTGTCGCGAAATACCCCAATCGCGAAGTCGCCATTGTGTGTGCCGCTTCCCTAAATTGAGAGCTGAGAGGTCATTAGCAATCCTCTCTACCGACTCGGCAAATGTCATACCGTCGTATTTGCCCGAATCAACACACGTGCCTTTTTCTGAATACCAATCACTCCATTCGTCTTGAGAGTACTGCTTTTCTGGAACGGAGATTACCTGCTGTATGTCGATGTCGTACTTTTTCGCAAACAGAAAATCACGTTCGTCATGTCCTGGCACCCCCATAACGGCACCCTCGCCATACGTCATCAAAACGTAATTACCAACCCAAACTTCGATCTGTCTACCATCTAAAGGATGCGTGACAAAGATTCCCGTGGGCATTCCTTTCTTCTCCAAGGCCGCGATGTCAGCTTCCATCGTGCTGCCCTGTTTACATTCCTCGATGAATGCGGCTAACTTCGGATTAGACTTAGCAGCGTACTCTGCAATACTGGGCTCCGCGGCAACTGCGCAAAATGTAACGCCCATTATCGTATCAACTCGGGTCGTAAATACTTTTAGCAGCTCATCCTTCTCATTTAAGGTATACGGAAAAGATACATTTACGCCCTCGCTCAAACCGATCCAATTTGCTTGCATCGTCTTAACGCGATCCGGCCAACCGGGCAAAGCCTCCAGCGCCGCAAGAAGTTCACGTGCATACTCAGTAATACGCATGTAATACATTGGGATTTCGC
>QXZO01000183.1 GCA_009886305.1 Betaproteobacteria bacterium | reverse complement strand
ATGGTTGCGCTGGGAGACCTACAGCGCTACACGGGGCCGGATCAGCGGGTGACGGCGCGGGCTGATATTCTCACAGCGCCGGGTCCCAGCGACATCGCAGGACAATCGCGCTGGACGGGGGTTTGGTCTTCTAAAGAAATTACTAATGATTCTCTGGATCAAGAAGACGGATTGGATAGTCGCCAACCAAGATGGCTGGTGAGTGGAAATGACCCGAGTGCCACAGCACTTGACCCTAATGCGCAACTAACAGTCGAGACAGCTAATCTAGCTACACTCGGTGGCAGTGTGACCGATAAAAGTGGCATTAATCAGGATGACACAGTCAAAGCGCCGAAGGTTGAGATCCTTGGGGAGAATAACGTTTTAGAAGGTCATTACGCTTATTGGGTGAGTGACGAGGGGGTGAAGGCACGCGTTAACATGGCGGACCCGCATCTAGATAGTTCAGACACAGAGGCGGAGTATTACAGAACTGCGATGGCTCAAGTGGCAGATCCAACGGCGGTCAGTAATTCAGATGGCGACCAATTATTGACCGGCGCCAATTCCCGGTGGAAAGATGAAACCCAAGACCCTGGCAAGATCGGTAGCCTAAAGAATATTCCCATGTTTTTAGAGGATGACTTAGGAGGTGTAGATTTGGGTAACGTGTCCCGTGAATTTTTCCACGACTTTACAGTCCACTCGAGTGGGGTGCTCGCCAACACTAAAGACGGTGGACTAAAGCGCGATCTTTCGACTGCGTTATTGAGTTTACCGAGTGATATGTCAGGGCCGATGTTCGAGCCAGCGGGTGGTTCTGTTGCGCTGGGTGACCCTGGTGGCCCTAAGTGGGAGCAGCTTGCAGATTATTTTTCTTTAGCTAAATCGGGAAGCGGTAATCCAATCGATTTTAGAATGCCGACTCCTGATCAAGTTGGAGTAAGCCCTGTAGTGACCCGCTTTAATTATGTCGTCCAAGTTTTTGCTGAAAGGCTATCAACTGCGAGTAATGCGGTTGGCTATATTGATCAGGTTACCGATTATAATTATTACGTTGGCATGTTTCCTTTAATCACACTGTGGAACCCATACGATAAGGATCTGAGCATCCCAGACTTAGGATTACAGTTTGATATGCGCGGAATCGTTTTACGTGATAAAGCGGATGCAGGTGATTTAGTGGCCATGCTATTAAACCGTAATGATATAAAGCAACCATCGGGTCAGGGCGGTCGCCGGATGATAGGTATGACAATCGGTGGAGGAATCATACCCGCCGGAAGAGCCGTCAACTATACGCCTCCCATTAATTCAAAGATATCATTAACGGATGCCAGCAAAAATGTACTCAAGCAGGGAGCTAGTGATACATATATTCGTGGGTTTTTTTATGGCCCCACGAACATAGCAAGCGATGCAGTGTTTCCTAGGGCCGAGGGGAAGCCTTTTTTTGTCGATAATAATGGGAATCCTACGGCATCCGGTCGCCCAATACCTTTTGGTAGCACACGGGATGTAGGTAAAGGCAATGAGGAAATAGTAAGAAACGATGCTACTTCAACAAACTACAACGGTAATGGAGGAGGGCATTGGTCTACGGTGATTAATTTATACGCAAATCCGTCTCTAAATGAGGAAAAGCGGTTTTTTACGCTTACTGGCCCTGGAATCGGGAGGATTTATTTCTATAAGACAAATCATGCAGGGAAAACATGGAATTTAAACAAATTGCCACGCGTGGTTGTTCTTAGTCAATTGGGAGTATCCAGTAGCACTATCAAAGGAGTCGGAACAAGTGTTTCAGCGAGTTATGATGATTATTCAGATTTTAATTTGCAGGAGATTAATCAGCTATCAGGCGGACTAGCCAATGTAGTTGCTATCAAAAATTTCCCAAAATTAGAACCAGAATTACAAAAGGAAGAACCGGCTAGAGCAATCAATCTGCTGTCTCAGTTTAACCCGCGCGCCACAAAATCATATCGACAAGTTCATATGGAAGAAGCGAAAAAAGATGCGGGAAATAATAATGCCGGAAAAGAGCCAAACATGGGTTACGTTCAGTATGCAAGTGGCCCCAAAACTCAGTGGATGACTGATATGTATAGAAATTGGTTAGGCGGCACTGACGCTCAGTACTCCGATGTAGGACTGGGTAATAGTCCCAGTACAGAGGGTAGCGATAAAATGGTTTTATTCGAAGCACCCTCTAGGCCTCCAGTCAGTATTGGTCAATTAATGCACGCGAATCTGCTGAACACTAGTGAGATTTCTAGTCAGTTTGATAGTGTGAATGGATGGACCACAAATCATCAGCAGGTTCATACAGCACCAGCATATGCAATCGGTAATTCTATCGCGAATGTACATTTACCCTTAACCGAGACCCGAGTCTCACTCAAAGAAATAGGTAATAATACAATCGCCCAAAAGCCAGATGGAACACCTTCTGCAATGTTCCCACCTGGTGAGCCATTAACTTGGAAGCACGGTGGTCCTAATACTTTGAAGGGTTCAGTTTATGACTATTCCTACGAACTAAATAATGTGCTTTGGGATGAATACTTCCTTTCTGGACTTGATTCTGATAATGTAAAATTCCCACTCCCTGATTCGCAGCTCAAGCGCCGACCTATTGAAGGCTTTGTGTTGGATCAAGAAACGGAGTTAGGGGACGAGCGACTTGCGGCAGCTCACCTTATGCTAGATGGGGCATTTAACATAAATTCTACATCTGTTGCCGCGTGGGAGTCTATCCTAGGAGCAATGCGAGATATCTACACGCTTGGGGATGGAGTTTCAGAGCCCGAACAATTGCACAACTATTCTAGATTCGTGAGCCCAATTATGAAGTCGGTGGCATCTCCATTTTCAGACCCTTTAGACCCAGATATAGGAAGTAGCAACGTATCTTATTCTAGCCCTAGCGATCGCGAAGCCATCACGGCTGGATATAGATCGCTGACCGATAAGGAAATAGCTAAGTTGGCGGAGAAGCTTGTAGATGAGATCCGCAGGCGCTCAAGCGTTAATGAGCATCCGTTCCTCTCGCTCTCTAATTTTGTTAATCGTTCGATTGATCAAGATGATTTTAAGGGTCCTGCAGCGCGTAAGCGCTTCATGTATACGGGCGCATTGCAGTCTGCCATTGATCAATCCGGTCTTAATGGTAAGGCGACTTTTGATGCCCAAGGGAATCCCCAAACTAATAACGACGGCTTATGGGAAGATGGCTACACATATGAGCCCTTTATAGGTGCTACTCCAACATCTAGCTCTGCATATTTCCCTTATCTCGAAGATTCAGTTGCTGCCATTGAAGATCGTCCTCTTATGGAAGGTGCCCCTGGCTTTCTCATGCAGGCAGATGTCTTATCAAAAATAGGAGGAAAGCTCACTGCGCGTAGCGATACATTTATGATCCGTAGCTACGGCAATAGCATTGATCCTTTTACAGTGTCTAGCGAGGCTGAGAGTTACTTTGAATTAGTAGTTCAGCGTGTCCCCGAGTATTTGGACTCCCCGGGAAATACCCCTGATACTGAGCCTGAACTCCTAAACCCTCGTAACGAAAAATTTGGTCGTCGCTACGAAATCGTATCACACCGTTGGATTAATAAAGGTGACATTTAACATGACATTCGGCTTTTGCGCAAAGCTTATGGGACTCGGGCATAAAGTCGGTAAGCTTGTATTTTGTGCGATATTCCTTGGTGGTAATATCGTTGCACAGGGAATAAGTAGTCAATCTCAGGCAGAGGAAGGCTTTGAGTATACTTTTAATGTCATTTATTTAGACTATGGAAAAAAGAGTTCCTCAGATTTTGTAATTCAAGGTGTCAATCTGTCTTTTTTTGACGGAGGCAAGCAATTTAGTATTGCTGCAGAAGCAGGAGCGATGTCTCGAGCATTCAAATATAAAGGTGCCTCTGATCTTGTTTTCTATCGCGAGCTTGATGGGGTAGATGATGAAAAAGAATATCGCCCATTAGTGACTGCTAAAATGGGGAAACCTGGCAGAAAAATGGTGATCGTTTCAGCAAGCACCAGTGGTCGCATGTATGCATTTGCTGTTGATATTGGTAATATTGACTTTAAGTCTGATAGTCTGCGCGTAATAAACTTAAGCCAACAAGAAGCGTTGGTGCGGATTGGAGAAATCACCCACCGGATCAAGTCTATGGGTGCTCACAATTTCCGCTTAAAGGGCGAACGGGCGCGGTTTTTGGTGCGCTTGGCAATAGCAGCGATTCAGGATGGCCAACCCAAGCTTATCGAAGATAAGCGATACGCAGTGAACAAGAATCGGCGTGAATTAATCGTCCTGCACCATGATACGACTAACCCAAAAAAAATCGGCTACACAAGTTTCCTAGTGGGTGACGATGAAGAGGTAGAAAACTCATCGGATGATAAAATAGACTCGATCGATATATCCGACTTTTTCGGGGAAGATTCTGGGTCTGGCGAGGAATAATAGCTAGCTACTCAGTATATAAAATCTTTCTTGTCTGAGCACTATCACTTGCTGATATTATATTAGATTAATCTACATTGTGCCTGTT
>QXZO01000182.1 GCA_009886305.1 Betaproteobacteria bacterium | reverse complement strand
ATGGTCTTTATCAGACATGATGCATTAGGTCGTTCATCTACTATTCTGATAATCGATTAGACAGCAACATAGCCTCCATCAACCGCTATGATTTGGCCTGTTAGAAATCCCGAAGCGTCGGTTGCAAGTAAAGCCGTTACACCTTTTAAGTCTTCAGAACTGCCAAACTTTCTCATCGGTGTTTGATTCATAATGTGTTCCTCAGCACGGTCAATCATGCCTGCTGACATTTTTGAAGGAAAGACGCCTGGCGCTATGGCATTAACGGTAATATTGTGTTGCGCCCACTCTGCGGCGAGCGATCGCGTAAAGTTAACAACTCCGCCTTTACTTGAGTTATAGGCGATTGTTGGCATGAAACCGGGTTCCGTTCCAACCAAGCCAGCAATAGAAGCGATATTAATGATCTTTCCATACTTACGCGGAATCATAGATAGTTTTCCAACGATCTGACTTAACAAAAAGGGTGCAGTAAGATTTAAGTTAATGACTTTATGCCACGCGTCTAATGGGTGGTCCTCCGCTTTTGCACCCCATGCGGCTCCAGCATTATTAACGACTATGTCAATTTGACCGTGACGAGACAAAATACCCTCAACCATAGGTTGAACTGAATCGGTATCTTGCAAATCATTCACCATCGTTTCAACTTTGATTGACTGACTCTCTAAGGAGGCGGCTGCTTCCTCAAGCTCGTTTTTCTTACGGGCTGTAATAACTACTGTCGCACCGAGTTCACCGAGTACTTCTGCCATTTGTAAACCAAGACCACGCGAACCGCCAGTAATCAAAGCAACTCTTCCCTCTAAATTTTGCAAATCTCTCAAGCTCATTGAAAAAACCTCATCTTTTAACTTAATAACTTCATCTATTTATTAATTACAAAAAAGTTACTCAACACCATCTAGTGAACAACTTCAAATAATCCGGCGGCACCCATACCTCCACCAATACACATCGTGACAACGACAAATTTTGCACCACGCCGACGTCCTTCTAGCAAACCATGACCAACCAATCGACTGCCGCTGACGCCATAAGGATGTCCCAATGCAATAGCACCACCATTCACATTGAGTCGATCATTCGGGATTCCCAGTTGATCTCGACAGTAGAGCACTTGAACAGCAAACGCTTCGTTGAGCTCCCACAAATCGATATCATCAACACTCAGTCCGGTTTGTTTTAACAATTTAGGTACGGCATAAATTGGACCGATACCCATTTCATCAGGCTCTAGTCCGGCCACAGCAAAACCTCTAAAAATCCCTAATGGCTTCAAACCACGCGATGCTGCCGCTTGATCACTCATAATCAATTGAGCTGATGCACCATCTGAAAACTGACTCGCGTTCCCAGCTGCGATTACCCCATTTTCAATAGCTGGTTTAATTTGTGAGATTGACTCATAAGTGGTTCCAGATCGAATTCCCTCATCATGCTTAGCGGTCACTTCTTTGACCTGCTCCTGTCCCGTTTCTTTATCAACGATTTTCATCGTCGTTGTTATCGGAGCAATTTCGTCCGAAAACAATCCCGCATTCGCCGCTCGTTCTGCGCGATTTTGACTCTCGGCACCGTAACGATCTTGCGCCTCTCTCGAGATTTGATATCGCTTAGCGACGGTCTCGGCGGTTTGCAGCATCGGCCAATAGATCTCGGGTTTTTTCTCGTTAAGCCAAGGGTCTTCTATAAAAGATGTGTTCATCTGATTCTGAACGCATGAGATTGACTCTACACCACCGGCCACATAGATCCCATCTTCGCCGGCGAGTAGACGCTGACTCGCAAGTGCAACCGTCTGTAGGCCCGATGAACAAAAACGATTTACAGTTAAACCCGAAACTGTCACAGGCAACCCCGCTCTGATTGCTATTTGTCGAGCAATGTTTTGACCCGTGGCACCCTCCGGACTTGCACACCCCATGACGACATCCTCAACCTCCTTCGGATCAATTCCTGACCGTTCAACAAGCGTCTTAACAACGTGTCCACCAAGAGTAGCCCCGTGGGTCATATTCATTGCGCCCTTCCAGCTTTTACATAATGGCGTTCGAACCGTATCTACAATAACCGCATCCATAATCGACTACTCCTGAAAAATTTAACTTGAGCCCTACTCAAACGTCTGATTTTTTTTCACCAACTGAGATAAGAACTGCGAAACCTGCCAGTGATCGCCATGGGCTTGCTTGCAATAACGTTCAATACCCTCCACCACAGTTGATAAACCGATAGTTTGAGCATAAAACATCGGTCCACCCCGATAACGAGGAAAGCCATATCCAGCTGCGTAAATCACGTCGATATCCGAGGCTCTTTGCGCTACTCCCTCAGCCAATATGCTGGCACCCTCATTAATTAAAGCGAACATCAGTCGGTCAACAATTTCCTTCGCTTCAATTGTTCGTCGTGTCATTCCTTTTTCACTAGATGCATCCTCGACAATGGCGCTAACCTCCGGATTAACGATTGGCGCACGACTTCCGGAGTCATAAGTGTAATAACCGCCACCGGTCTTTTGACCAAACCATCCTCTCTCACACAAATGATCTGGTATGGAGACGTACCGCTTGCTGATTAACCCTTGAGATTTCTTTCTTTTTCTAATAGCCCATCCAATATCCAAACCCGCTAAATCACACATACGAAAAGGCCCCATAGCAAAACCGAATGATTCAATTGCGTGATCTACTTGTTGTGGTAATGCGCCTTCCTCTATCAGGTACTCAGCCTCTCTCAAATAGGTATGAATCATACGGTTCCCCACGAAACCGTCACAGACTCCAACACAGACGGGGATTTTTTTGATTTTCTTAGCGAGACTCATCGAGGTTGCAACGACTTCTGCAGACGTTTTCTCTGCTCGCACCACCTCCAATAACCGCATTACATTGGCAGGGCTAAAAAAGTGCAAGCCAATAACTTGTTCTGGTCGTTGTGTAACGGAGGCAATCTCATTAATGTCCAGCGTAGACGTATTCGTCGCTAAGATTGCTGTCGGTTTTGCAAAAGAATCCAGTTCGCGAAAAATCGTTTGTTTGATTGTCATTTCCTCATAGACAGCTTCAACCACTAAATCAGACTCAGAAACTGCCGACAATTGCGTGCTGCCCGTTAGGAGTCCAACTCTGCGATCATGATCCTCTGCACTTAGTCTTCCTTTTGCTACTGTTGAGAGATAATTCTTGTTGATCGTATCAATGCCTTTTTGAAGTGTTTCATCATTGGTGTCAACGATAGTCACAGGGATACCAACATTCAAAAAATTCATTGCAATACCGGTTCCCATAGTCCCAGCACCGATCACGGATACACTTTGAATCTTTGCTACAGGAGTCTCTTTAGAAATCCCAACCACTTTGTTGGCCTGACGCTCTGCAAAAAATAGATGTCTCAGAGACTTTGATTCGTCAGTCAGAATAAGCTCCTCGATATTTTTACGCTCAATCTGAATGCCTTCTTTAAAAGATTTGTTGATAGCTGCATCAATGCATTCAACGATACGCAAAGGTGCTGGATAACCACGCCATTTCTTCTCTGCGACCCCTGTCGCTTTCGTAATAAAGTCTTTTGGATCTGTAGCAGTTTTAACAGAACGCTCACTTACCCTAGCTACTGGCAATCCAGACCGACATGCACGCTTAACCCACTTAATTGAGTCTTCTAACAAATCCCCATCGAGGATGTCATCGACAATGCCTAAAGACTTGGCGTCTTGTGCAGATATGAAAGCACCTGATGTAATCAATTCCAAGGCCTTCTCCGCACCAATGATTCTTGGTAGCCGTTGTGTACCCCCTGCCCCCGGCAAAATCCCCAACTTAACTTCTGGCAACGCCACGATAGCCTCTTGACTCGCCAAACGATAATGACACGTCAAGCTCAACTCAAAACCCCCACCCATCGTAGGTCCCGACAAAGCAGCTACGATGGGCTTGGTCACCGTATCCATGTAATCCAACAGATCTGATAAGGTTGCCATCCCCGGCATCTTAGGTTTACCAAATTCAGAAATATCTGCGCCACCTGAAAAGTTTTTACCCCCGCCAATTAATAAAAAAGCACTGACCTGCGGGTCGTGATCGCCTGATTTAATGGCGTCTAAAAGGCCTTGAAGTACACCCTTGTTGACTGACAACGCATTGACTGGCGGGTTGTTAATCTGGATCAATCCGATTGAACCGCGCACTTCGTAACTCACTACTTCTGACATACCTATTTCCCCATTCAAATCCTTCAGCTCTCAGACTGAATTTAAAATTCGGAACACAATTTACACCTCAAGCCACTCCTTACGTACAGATTCGTCAGCTTGAAGATCATCAGGCGAACCTTCGAATACTATCCGGCCGTGACCCATAACATAAAGCCTTTGTGAAATACGCAAAGCAATGGTTAGCTTTTGTTCGACTAGCAATATCGACACACCTCGCTTAGAAATCTCACCAAATAAAATAGCCATCTGTTCGACGATTTTCGGCGCCAAACCTTCAGTTGGCTCATCTATCATGACTAATTCAGGGTTACCCATCAAAGTGCGACACAAAGTGAGCATCTGCTGCTCACCACCAGACAAAACACCTGCTGGAGCATTTAGTCTTTCTTTAAGTCTTGGAAATAGAATATACATATCGTCCTCAGACCACCGTGACTGCTTCTGTCCTGGCTTCAAGCCGAGTAATAAATTTTGTCTGACCGTTAATGAGGGGAATATATCTCTGTTCTCTGGAACATAGCCCAACCCCTTTCGAGCAATTTCATGACTCTCCAATCCAGAGAGAGATCGATTCTGGAAATTAATCTCTCCAGTGTGCTCGACTTGCCCCATTATCGCTTTTACCGTTGTCGACCGACCAACTCCATTACGACCCAAAAGACTGACTATTTCTCCTTCGCCAACGTACAAGTCCACACCTTGCAATACATGGCTTTTCCCGTAATACGCATGTAAATCTGACACTTGAAGCATAGTTGTCGTCATGTCAGTTTTCCTCATCCCCTTCAAGCTGCGTGCCCAAATACGCCTCCTGAACCTTTTTGTTCATTCTGATCTCAGCCGGTGTGCCAGTGGCAACCACTTCACCATAAACGAGAACTGAAATTCGGTCAGCGATATTAAAGACAACGCCCATATCGTGTTCCACCATCAGTAACGTTTTTCCCTCAGTTACTCGAGAAATAAGCGCCACAGCTGCATCTGTCTCCGAGCGACTCATGCCAGCTGTCGGTTCATCTAAGAGGATCACATCTGCACCAGATGCGATCGTGATT
>QXZO01000181.1:11060-12730 GCA_009886305.1 Betaproteobacteria bacterium | reverse complement strand
TACAACGATGGCCCGACCAGCCTCGACCGCAAAAGCGGCAAGATTCACATCCTGGTCTGATACCCCCTCAGTACCGTCTACCACAATCACAACGACATTTGACTCCTCAATCGCCTTTAGGGCTTTGATAACGGAAAATTTCTCAATTACCTCGCTAACCTTTCCCCTTTTGCGCACTCCTGCAGTATCAACAATAGTGTAGTCTCTACCATCTCTTTGAAATGCAATTTCAATGGCATCGCGAGTAGTTCCAGGCTTGTCAAAAGCTATCACACGGTCTTCACCTATAATCGAGTTAACCAATGTCGACTTCCCAACGTTCGGTCGGCCAATAATAGCCATGACCGGATGCCTGTCCTCGTTTACTTCATCGGGATCCTCTTCATACTTATCTTCTGTAAGTTCGTTTTCCAACTCAGAAAGCAAATCAGAAATTCCGTCGCCGTGCGCAGCAGAAATGACCCTGGGGACCCCTAATCCAAACTCATAAAACTCCCCTGTTGTTACGCTGGCCCTGGCGCCTTCGCCTTTATTTGCGATTACCCAAATAGGCCTCCCTGACTTCCTTAATTGAGCCGCAACGAGTAAATCTTCATTGGTTAAACCGGCTCTCAAATCGACAACAAATAGTGTCAAGTCACTTTCGTCTACCGCCTGAGTGGCCTGCTTAGCCATTTCTCCAAATACTCCACGGCTTAGACTTTTCTCAAATTCTAGTCCGCCCGTGTCTACAACAATAAATTTAGATCGTTGGGTTTTAACGATTCCGTAGTGCCTATCTCGAGTGAGTCCAGGTTGGCTACCTACGATGGCGTTTCGAGTTCGGGTTAAGCGATTAAATAATGTTGACTTACCAACATTTGGGCGTCCTACCAGCGCGACGGTTTTTGACATTACCATGAAATCAGCACCCAGACTGGAGGATCATATAATTCAGATCAAAAATTTTGATCTATACCGAAAGAATATAAATTTCCCTCGGAGGTTTGAACGAGAATCTTGTCATTAATAGCGATTGGATTAATCAAAATCTGGCTGCCATCGGTTTTAGCCCTTCCAACATATGATCCATCGAAAGCGCTAAGAATCGAAATTACACCATCAAAGTCTCCTACCATGAGCCAAGACCCTAAAACCGTAGGACCAGTAATCTTTCGATACTGAAACGATTCATTACGCCAAAGTATCGTCCCTGTGTCTTGGTCCAAAGCAACAACATGCCCCGCCTCGTCAGAGACAAATATTCTTTCATCGTCAAAACCAAGACTGCCGACCGCGGAGACTCGAGCGCTCCAATTGGTCCGACCAGTTTCCAAGTCAAAACATCCGACCCTACCTTGGAAAGTGGCCATACAAACCATGTTCTCCAAGACCAATGGTGTCCCCACCACGTCGGAGATGCGTTCAAGCTCATTGTCTCCAGACGGAATAGAGACATTCACACTCCATCGTACTTCCCCAGAAGAACTATCGAGATTCATCGCGACTCCACCATGAAATCCCACGATAATGGAATCAGACAATCCAACCGCTAAGCCGGGGTTTGACCTTAAATTAAGACTTTGACTTGGTGCTTGAAAATCCCATTTAAATTCGCCGGTTTCTCTATCTAGCCCGACCAACCTGCCCTGAACATCACGAGCTACCACTGTTTGCCCCGCTGCCATAGG
>QXZO01000181.1:0-11050 GCA_009886305.1 Betaproteobacteria bacterium | reverse complement strand
TCCCGTCGTATATAAAAGCCACTGAGATGGGTTTGCACGGTTTGGCCCGCTGCCATAGGCGCGCCCATTACAGCGTTTCTGATGTTGGATTGCCATCTGACAACCCCATTAGAATCTAACAGACTCACCGTTCCTTCTTCACCACCGAGGAAAATCTCTGCATCTGATTCACCGAGCCCACCAGATATTTTCTGATCAAATTCTATTTCATAAATCTGTCGGCCCGTCTTATCATCAACACATAGAACCGTATACCCAGAAGCGCCACAAACTCGACCCTCCGAAGAGACTGGAGATAATGTCCCACCTAGCGGATTACCAAGTGAGTGATCCCAGCTTTTTTCTAGTGAGACTTTCCGTTCAAACTCAGGAAGATCAACAGCCTCCCGTCGTTGATTACCCGAGCACCCAACAGTAATTAAAGCCGATACAATTATGGCGCCAAATCCAAAAGATCTCACTGCGATCCTAAGCTGTCAATTTTAATCTGAACGATGTCGACCCAAGGATTGCCCTCTTGCAGCAAACTCAAAGCCTCTTGGTAGGCGGCGAAAGCTTCCTGATTAGAACCTTGGGCCGCATAAATATCTCCCCGCATGTCCGCAAATAGACCCGACATAGAAGCATCAGCGTCTCCATCCAATGCTGTCATTGCCAAATCGAACTGTTCAGTCATTACATAAAGGGCTCCTAAACGAAGCTTCGCTAGTGACACAAGACTACTGTCACGTGCGTCATTCTCAATACCCCGCAACAGATCGATCGCCTTTAAGTACTCACCGTTATCAGCCTCATTTTTCGCTAAATTAAGACGCGCCAAATCGGCGTAGTAAGTATCGCCATATTCAGCAATGAGCTCTTCTGAAACAGAACTTACAAGATCCAAATCCTCGCTGGCCTGCACCGCTTCGAGCTTATTAAATGTCGCAGATGCAGATTGCGCTTTTGTCTTTGTTTGATGCTCCCACCACTTCGTACCGCCAAACCCAATCACAACAGAGAGTACCACTGCCACCACGATCCGTCCGTACGATCTCCAAAATTGCTGAAGTGCGTCTAACTGTTCCTGCTCGTCTAAGTCAAAAGTTGCCATATTAATTACCTAACATTCCCGATTTCGTAATTTTAGTCAAAGCACCATCTTCATAAATTCTCTTAATGGCGTCATGGACACTAAGTTCTTGTTGTTGGCTGGCACCTTTAATTCCAGCTAGGCGAAGAGATTTTAGAGATATAGTTTTTTTAGCCATTTCCTCGTCGCCGATGATGATAGCAAATTTCGCTCCACTGTTATCAGCCTTCTTCATTTGTGATTTTAGCGCACCACCACCGCAATGAAGTACCACTTTCAAATTACTGTCACGTAATACTTTTGCGACATCCCAGGCATAGAGCTGCGCGGTTTTATCTGAAGACACCAAATAAACATCGGGGTTCTCTTTCGGGATTTCTATCTCGCAACTTATAAGAGTGGCAAGAACCCTCTCTAGACCCAAAGCGAAACCACAGGCGGGGATAGGTTTACCACCAATTTGCTCCGCCAACACATCGTATCGCCCGCCAGCACAAATCGTACCTTGAGCTCCTAAAAATTCTGTTTTCCATTCGTAAACGATATCATTATAGTAGTCTAAACCCCTGACAAGGTTCGGATTAACCACATATGGGATACCTGAGCGATCAAGAAATTGCTTGAATCGCTCCATCTTTTCCACCGATTCGTCAGATAAGAAATTAAGCAATTTTGGTGCTGTAGCGACGATCTCTTGTGTCTGAAGATTTTTACTATCTAGGACCCTCAGCGGATTCGTACTGATTCGTCTGCGCGAATCCTCATCCAGACTCTGCTCACATCCTTTCAAGAACGCGACTAAAGACTCGTGATATTTTTTACGATCATCTTTGCTTCCTAAAGAGTTAACCTCTAACCGAACCCCATTGCTCGAAATTCCCAACTTTCTCCATAGCTCAGCCACCATCAGGACATGTTCTGCGTCAATATCTGGGCCTTCGAAGCCAAGCGCCTCTACTCCAACTTGGTAAAACTGTCTGAAACGACCCTTTTGTGGACGTTCATGCCGGAACATGGGTCCGCAATAATATAACCGTCTTGCTTTTCCGTAAGTCATATTGTGCTCTATCGCTGCGCGAACAACGGAAGCCGTTCCCTCTGGTCGTAATGTCAGCGAATCCCCATTTAATGAGTCAACAAAGGTGTACATTTCCTTTTCAACAATATCTGTAGCTGTCCCAATGGACCTCACAAATAAATCAGTATTTTCTAAGATTGGAGTACGAATATTTTGATACCCGAACATTGCTAACCATTCTCGAATAGCAGACTCAATCCATTCCCACTGATAACTCTCCTCGGGTAGAACATCATTCATTCCTCGAATTGCTTGAATTTTACTCATTTACGTCGTCATCCATAAAGCTATTCGATAAGGGTTAATTAGTATCCGATACATTCAGCTCAGCTTCCATACGTTTCACGAACATAGTTATTGACAATGTCTTCGAACTCTTGGGCAATCGCTCCGCCCTTCAGAGTCTTAACTCTCTCTCCATCGACATATACAGGTGCAACTGGGTTCTCTCCAGACCCGGGAAGACTGATTCCGATATTCGCATTTTTACTCTCTCCAGGACCGTTTACCACACACCCCATGACAGCAACTTTCATATCCTCAACACCCTTAAACTTTTTTTTCCAGTTAGGCATTTCTCTCCTGAGAAATGCCTGAATGTCCTGCGCAAGCACTTGAAAAAAGTCGCTCGACGTGCGACCACAACCTGGACACGATATGACAAGTGGTGTGAAGGCTCTAATGCCCATAGTCTGCAGCAACTCTTGAGCAACATAAACCTCTTCTTCACGCGATCCACCAGGTTGTGGCGTAAGTGAAATTCGCACCGTATCTCCTATCCCCTCCTGCAACAAAACTGCTAACGCTGCACTCGAAGAAACAATACCTTTACTGCCCATACCCGCCTCTGTTAGCCCAAGATGCAATGGGTACGTCGAACGCAAACTCAATTCACGATACACAGCGATCAACTCCTGCACGTCACTCACCTTGCATGAAACTATAATCTTGTCATGACCTAAGCCAATTGTCTCCGCTAGTTTTGCACTATTCATAGCAGAGGATATTAGCGCTTCGCGCACAAGCATTTCATTGCTAAGGCGCTCATCCCTCAACGCATTATCGTCCATCAACTTACTGAGCTGATCTTGATCCAAGCTACCCCAATTAGCGCCAATCCTCACCGGTTTATTGTATTTGCACGCGAGTTCAATAATGGATGCAAATTGACTGTCTTTTTTACTACCTCTACCTACATTTCCCGGATTGATACGATATTTGTCTAGGTGTTCTGCACACTCGGGGTACTCTTTCAATAGACGATGACCATTGAAATGGAAATCCCCCACTATTGGGCACTCAATATTTTTTTTCGCCAAAGCTTCTTTTATTCTCGGCACGGCGGCTGCAGCCTCTAAGGTGTTCACGGTAATCCGAACAATTTCCGACCCAGCAGAATGTAAATTTGTAATTTGAGATACCGTTTTATCAATATCCGCGGTATCAGTATCCGTCATCGACTGAACAACCACTGGATTCTGGCCTCCAACTAAAATCGACCCAACTGCGACCGTATTCGTCTCCCGTCGTGCGATCTTATTCATAACGAATAACTTTCATATCCATATCGTCGCTTTATATTTAAGGCAAAACAGCTTTAACGCTCCTCTTCCGAGGAGTTCTGCGGTTTTCTACTTGACCGGCCAACTGGCCACAAGCCCCAGCAATATCATCACCACGCGTCTTTCTCACGGTAGTTACTAATCCAGCATCAATAAGTATTTTTTGAAACTGCCTAATTGCTCTCTCGGAGCTTCTGTTGAATCCAGAATCATTGAAAGGATTAAAAGGAATGAGATTGAATTTACAGGGGACTCCGCGCGTGACGCTTATGAGTTCTCGAGCGTGCTCCAGCTGATCATTAACCCCAGCCAGCATAATGTATTCAAATGTTACAAAATCTCGTGGCGAACCTCGGCGTTGCCATTTGACACCTGCGACCGCAAGACCTTGCGAGCTGTCCGTATATCGCTTACATGCCTCCATTAACTCTGCGATCGGATATTTCTTGTTGATAGGAACAATCTCGCTCCTTAAATCATCGTTAGGAGCATGGAGAGAAACTGCCAGCGAAACTGGACAGTCCTCTCTCAAGCGGTCGATATTGGGAACGATACCAGAGGTAGAAACTGTTACGCGCCTGCGCGACAGTCCATAGGCAAAGTCATCTAACATAATTCGCACCGCATGGACTACATTATCGTAGTTGGCCAGCGGCTCCCCCATACCCATCAACACGACATTCGATACGGTGCGAGATGGAACAGATCCACCCAGCCTGGCACCCGTCCGTTCTGTTTCTGGAAATCGATTCTGTGCTAACCACAACTGTCCAATAATTTCTGATACTTTCAAATTACGATTAAAACCTTCACGTCCTGTCGCACAAAATGCACATTCAAGTGCACATCCAGCTTGGGAAGAAACACACAAAGTTCCTCGACCTTTCTCAGGAATAAAAACGGACTCTACAGAATTTGCGTTATCAACCGGAAACAACCACTTAAGAGTCCCATCACCAGATCTATTTTCACACTCAAAGGCGGGAACACTGATTGTCGCTAGCTCACTCAGTTTCGCTCTTAAAGGTCTAGAAAGATCGCTCATCAAATCAAAATCTACGATTCCACGCTGATGGACCCACTTAAACAACTGTTGCGCTCGAAACGAATTCTCACCAATCCCCTTGAGGTACTCAGCGAGCTGGACTCGATCGAAGTCGAGAAGATTGGTTCTAACAGTCATAAAATTATCGGCGATACACGTTCATACTTGGAAAAAAATAAGCGATTTCGATCGCCGCATTTTCAGAAGAATCTGATCCATGCACCGCGTTTGCGTCTATACTCTCCGCAAAATCAGCACGTATAGTTCCTGCGTCAGCTTGCTTCGGGTCAGTCGCCCCCATTAACTCTCTATTTTTTTTAATTGCGTCCTCGCCCTCAAGTACCTGAATGCATACAGGCCCAGAAGTCATGAACTCAACCAAATCATTAAAAAAAGGACGCTCTTTGTGCACAGCATAAAATCCTGCCGCATCATCTTTCGATAAAAGCGCAAATCTCATCGCTGATATATTTAAATCTGCATCCTCAAATCGGGATAGTATCTTTCCAACTACGTTCTTTTTTACCGCATCGGGCTTAATAATTGAAAGCGTTCTCTCTATTGCCATTGTCTCTCCATCACATTGTTTAAGTTAACAAAACCGACGTATGTTAACACGCGTGCTGCGCATTAAAATCTGGCTTATTAGGCGTATCAATCTAACTCAATGGTCTGGACGCCATGTAATACTAATACCTGGCTCATCCTTCTGGGCGTAATAATGTCCCGAAACACCAAGCCCACCTGCAAACAGCGCGTCAGAACCAGAAAAAACTACTGGTATATTGGATCTTAACCATGGGGGAACTCCGTTTGTTTGCCATATCTTCCGAAGCTCCCTCCTTGGCCGATTGTGCGCCAAAGAGAAACGTTTATTTCCTGAACCCAACTGAATAGTCACAGATTCGTTAGCGAAAGACTCCTTTGAAATTCCCTCGCCTAAAACCTGTTTAAATTCAAGTTGCCCTAAATTACCCGGCAAACCGATCAGCATCTCCCCGCGCCAAACTCTCGACCATCCCTTAATGACCCCATCATTTTTATCAACAAGGTAGACATGTTTGCGGTATCGCTTAGCGCTAATATTTTTCTTATCCACAGACACGGCAGCACTGATTTGTGCATGTTTACACTGCCGTAACACCTCAATCATCCAGACTCGTCCGGGCACCGCTAAGCCGCGACGTCGGAACAATTCTCTCAACAGATTGATCGCACGAACTTCAGACAAATTATTTAACCCGTCAACATCAATACCGCCAAATGAAGAACTTAAAAGATCAATATCCTGAGCTGCAACCTCTTTCAACAAATCGCTGACGTCACCTAAATTTTTAACGACATTAAGTATTGATTCTTCGCACGCGGGAAATCGATCTCGCAGCTGAGGCAGCGTTTCTTTCCTCAGGTAATTCCTTGAGAAAATACAATCACTATTAGATGGATCTTCTACCCATGATAGACCCCGATGCCTAGCGTAAGCCATAATTTCTTCACGCTTAACTCCAAGCATTGGTCGGAAGATTGTTTTGTGCGTATTGCGGTCATTACGAAGAGCTAACATGCCCGAAAGACCATCTACACCAGAACCCCTGAGTGCTTGCAAGAAAAACGTTTCAATTTGATCATCCTGATGGTGCGCAAGCAAAATAATCGATGAATTGTGGCCCAGCAAGGCATCGTAACGCGCTTGACGCGCCGCACCCTCGATTCCCAATGAAGATCGCTCCGGCATTTGAACTTCAAAGACTCTGAGAGGAATCGCATAAGATGCACAGAGGCTAGAGCAAAAATCAGCCCATTCATAAGATTTCGAATGCATACGATGATTGACGTGAGCAGCTTCGATTTTAAGATCCAGCGAAACAGTCAGATGCGATAGAACGTCAAGTAAAACTACAGAATCCAATCCCCCACTTAAGGCAATAACAACCGTTTGCCCGGTGAGGTTCCTCAACTCAAATTGCTCTTTAACTTTGATTAATAAATCAGTCACGATTACGCACAAGAAGAAAAGATGATTTTCTCAAAGTCGATTTATAAGATCATCGAAAGTTTACTCGGCCTCAAGAAACTTACCATAACTCATAATCCGAGCTAAACGTTTTTCAACCAACTTCGCAGGCGATAACTCAATGATGCTGGCTAATGAGTCTTCCAAGCTTTTTTTCAATGTCTGAAACATTGCCGCTTGATCCCGATGCGCACCGCCTAACGGCTCAGAAACAATCTTATCAATTAGTCCAAGCGTCTTCAAACGACTCGCGGTAATGCCAAGAGCCTCTGCCGCCACCGATGCTTTCTCAGCGCTTTTCCATAGAATTGAAGCGCAGCCCTCTGGAGAAATGACGGAATAAATAGAATATTGCAGGCTTTGCACGATGTCCCCTACCGCAATAGCTAATGCACCGCCAGATCCACCTTCCCCCACAATAGTCGTGATTATTGGAACCCTTAATCGAGCCATTGCATATAGATTTCGGCCAATAGCTTCCGACTGACCTCTCTCCTCGGCACCCACACCGGGATATGCTCCAGGCGTGTCCACAAATGTGAACACAGGCATTTTAAATTTTTCCGCTAACTCCATTAGTCTTAGGGCTTTTCTATAACCCTCAGGTTTTGGCATACCGAAATTACGATGTAATTTCTCTTTAGTATCACGTCCCTTTTGGTGGCCGATGACAACTACCGAACTATCGTTGAAACGTGCAATTCCACCCACTATAGAAGGATCATCAGCAAACAGTCGATCACCATGAATTTCCTCAAAGCCTGAAAATAACGAGTCAATATAGTCGAGCGTATACGGTCTTTGAGGATGTCTAGCCACTTGAGCAATTTGCCAAGCTGTTAACTTCGCATATATTTCTTTAGTTACTGAATCACTCTTTCTTCTTAGTCGACGAATTTCCTCGGAAATATCGACCGCTGAATCATCTTGAACGAATCTCAGGTCCTCTATTTTGGACTCAAGCTCTGCCACTGATTGCTCAAAATCAAGAAAAGTTGTTTTCATGGCTAAATTTTAAACGCTTTTCTCATTTTAGACACGAATGAATTAAGGAATTAGCTAACTTGATATGCATTAAAAAACTACTCCTTCTCGACCTCTAGGATCATTTAAAACCAAACACCTTATATACGACACATCACAATGAATGGCTTGCATATTGCCCCATTTCCTTCGATAAACCTGTACATCATGCCCTTTACTTTTTAGTTCAGAAACCCAGACATCATCGAAACTATCGGGCTCAATTTGTACCCTATCTGGCAAGTATTGATGATGAAACCTAGCAAGTGACACAACATTTTCTGGATTAACATCTACCGGGTCTAAATACTCAAGAATCGCTAACATAACCATACTTATGATTCTCGATCCACCGGGAGTCCCGATCGCTAAAACACCTTTTTCGCTCTCAACAAAAGTGGGAGACATTGAAGATAATGGTCTTTTACCGGGCTCAATCCCGTTAGCTCTATTCCCCACAAGCTCATAAGCGTTGCCTTTCCCAATACCAATAGAAAAGTCATCCATATGATTGTTCAACAATATTCCAGTATTCCCAGCAACCATCCCGGAACCAAAAGGTCCGTTTATCGATAATGTTGCAGCAACCCGATTTCCGTCATCATCAATTATTGAAAAATGAGTAGTCTCATCTCCCTCTAATGTGAGGTCGAAAACTGTCGGAAGACTATCGCTGTCTGTTGCAGCATCTAACGAGATCGATCTCCCCCTTTTTCTCGCGTACTCGAGACTCATTAATTGTTTAATTGGCGCCTTAGAAAAATCTGGGTCTCCCATAAACCTAGCGCGATCGTTGTATCCACGCCTCATAGCCTCAATCATCAAATGAGATCGGTTTGCTCGGTCGTGGCTGTAGTAAGATAAATCTTCCAAAATATTAAACACTTGAGCCATAACTAGACCACCCGACGAAGGAAGAGGCGCAGTAACTATTTTGGCACCATTAAAATTAAGAGTTACAGCATCCCGCTCCTTCACTTCGTAATTTTGCAAATCACTGAGCGTCCAATTACCGCCAGAGGAAACCACATGATTCACCATCTCCTCTGCGATCTTCCCGTAATAAAAAGAGTTTATATCTAACGCCAACGCTTCCAGCGTCTGCGCTAACTCTGGTTGCTTTAATACCTCACCCTGTTTATAAGGCGTACCGTTATTGAAAAATATACGCTCAGAATGGTTAAACCTCCTAATTCGTTTCTCAACCCAACCCACTGCACGCACATACCTAGGGTCAACCAAAAAGCCATCCCGGGCTAACGTGATTGCTGGTTTTAAAACAGACCGCAGCGGCAAGTTTGAATAATATTTAGATAAATGCCGCAAGGCGGCAGGAACGCCAGGGATCGCTGCAGCAAGAGGCCCCTCTCGTGAACGTTTTGCTACAGCCTCTCCAGCTTCATTTAGATAAAGGCTTTCCGAGACCTGATTAGGAGCTGTTTCTCGAGCATCGACAAAAACATTTCGGCCCGATTCGGCAACATGTAACAAATAAAAGCCACCTCCACCCAATCCAGAAGAATAAGGCTCTACAACACTCAAAGCAGCAGTCACTGCAATGGCAGCATCAAAAGCATTACCACCATTTAGCAAAACCTCGCATCCAGCAGCGGTAGCTTTGGGATGCGCAGTGGCAATCGCGCAACGCTCATTCGCTTGGGCCTGATGGGAAAACAAAAACATACCAAAGATAAAGGAATGAACGACAGACATTCTCATTAGTAACCCTAAACTAACTATCCAACACAATTTATCTTCCAGGAACTGACGCATGAAATTTCTCCGGCTAAATGTTTCGTCATGACAATTAATCGTTAGCTCTATGAGCCTGAATGACTAGGATCTCTCATCGTGCTCTTGGACTACTACACCGATTTGGATCAGAAAAACAGCTGCGGCTACTCCACAAACAATTCATTGATAGATGCTAAATCAGCCTCTACGAGTCGACCAGTCACTGCTTGGAGTTGAAATTTTGCAAGTATTGAATCATTGATCGCGCCCAACATCGCTCTTCGCGCCTCGGATAATAACTTCTCAGCATCCAAAACGTCCACAGCTGTTCGCACTCCGACCTCTAAACCTAGCTTCGTAGATTCCAGCTGGAGTTTAGTCGATAGCAATGCTTGCTCTAAAGCGTCAATTCGTGCAATTCCAGTCGTATAATCAAGATAGGCGACCCTCGCATCTTGAGCTACTTTTCGTTTCACATACTCAAGGTCAAGTGAGGATTTGTCATATTGAGATATAGCCTCCCTAGTCTCTGAATTCACCTTACCACCCTCAAATAAGGGCATCTGAAAACGGAGGCCAACAACGCCGGCCGTCGTATCGGCACCAGATCCGAAAGTGCTATTTCCAGCATAACTGTCAACAATAGAACCCACTAAATCAACAGTGGGTGCTGCACCTAACCTATTAAAATGCACCCTAGCTTCTGCAATACCTACTTCATGTTGCGCAAGGACCATCTCCAGCGATTGCTCAGTAGCGCGCTGAACCCACAAGTTAATGTCATTTGGTACGGGGGCCTCCAATTTGACTGGCATCTTTAAAGGGGCCAAACTGTCTAAAATTGGTCCACCTACAAGCTCTTGGAGCGCTTCCTTTGAAACCCTAAGATCGCTTTTAGCAGCTATTTCCTCAGCTAAAACAAGGTCAAACCTAGCTTTAGCCTCTCGTTGATCGGTTATAGTCGCAGTACCGACAGAAAAATTTCTTTTGGCTAACTCTAACTGCTCTGACACAGCCAACTTTTGGGCGCGCACAGTACCTAAATTAGTTCGTGCTACCAAAACGTTGGAGTAAGCCCGCAATGTACGCAACATAAGATTTTGGTTAGCCATCTCTAGCTGCGTGTTAGCTTTGATTATTTCGAGTTGAGCCAAATCAATTGCAACATCATTTTGTTTTCGATACAGGGGTTGAATGGCTGTGACCCCGTACTCATAAGAACCATATTCACGATGTCCCTTGCTAAAGGTGGAGTCTGCATCAACACTGTTGTAATCGTAACCCGCCTCGAGGTTGATTTTAGGTAAACGACTCGCCTGAGCTTGTGGAAGGCGCTCCTGTACAGATAAAAACTGCACCCTGGCAGCCGCATATTGCGCATCGTGACTAATCGCCTCTTTATACAGATCGAGGAGGTCGACCGCTTGTGCCGAGCCGAGAAGTGACGAGATTAAAAATACAACTAAACGAATCATTTGTTTTATTACCTCTATATCAAAGGGTACTTCATTAAAGCTTAGGG